>JAJYPQ010000066.1 GCA_021795255.1 Pseudomonadota bacterium | reverse complement strand
CCCATCCTCGGTCAGAACCAATAATCCTTGCGAATCGATATCGAGACGCCCCGCGATGGCCAAGTCCGCCGGTACCCTTGCCGCTTTGCCGGGACCGAGGTAGCGGTCGGGGGTGAGGAGGACGTGCGCGGTTTGATATCCCTTCTCGGCTTGGCCCGATACGTAGCCGATCGGCTTATTCATGAGTATGGTGACCCGCCGTTCTTGTCGGGCGCGGGCCGCTGGCGCCAGGGTAATGACGGCATCGGGGGCCACGCGCTCGCCGAGTGTGGCCGGCCGGCCGGCGACTAGGACCAGTCCGCGCTCGAGATAACTGTCGGCCTCGCGACGCGAGCAGATCCCCCGTGCTGCGAGCAATTTCGAGATCCGAACGAGGGGGTCGCTCATGGTTGCCTTAGAATGACGGCTCTTTTCAGAGCAAGTTGTCTGTTCAGTAAGCCACTCTGTACAATGTGGCTGCGGAGGACACATGATAAAGCTTAACCGTTATAGCGCCAACATTACCGCTCCCAAATCTCAGGGGGCATCGCAAGCCATGTTATATGCGACCGGGCTGTCGCCGGAGGATATGGAAAAGGCCCAGGTGGGGATCGGCAGCGTCTGGTTCGAGGGCAATCCCTGCAATATGCATCTTTTGGATCTCGCCGGCCTTGTGAAGGACGGGGTGGTGGAGGCCGGGCTCGTCGGCATGCGATTCAATACCGTCGGGGTGTCGGACGGCATGTCCATGGGAACCGATGGCATGAGCTATTCGCTCCAGTCGCGAGACCTCATCGCCGATTCGGTCGAAACCGTCATGGGCGCCCAGTGGTACGACGCCCAGATTACCCTCCCGGGTTGCGATAAGAACATGCCGGGTTGCTTAATCGGAATGGCGCGAGTCAATCGCCCGGGACTCATGATCTACGGGGGCTCCATCAAACCGGGCCATGCCCACGGCCAGACGCTCGATATCATCTCGGCCTTTCAGGCCTATGGCGCGTTTTTAGTGGGCACGATCACCGAGCAGCAGCGCAGCGAAGTCATCCGCAATGCCTGTCCGGGCGCCGGGGCCTGCGGCGGCATGTACACCGCCAACACCATGGCGTCCGCGATCGAGGCCTTGGGTATGAGTCTTCCTTATAGCTCCTCGACCCCGGCGGTGGATGCGGGCAAGCGCGACGAATGTCGGCGTGCCGGTGCTGTGGTCCGCATGCTGCTCGAGCGCGACATTAAGCCACGCGATATTATGACGCGCGCGGCCTTCGAGAACGCCATGGTCATGGTGATGGTGCTCGGAGGCTCGACGAACGCGGTATTGCATTTGATTGCGATGGCGCGGGCCGCCGGTGTGACCTTGGCGCTTGAGGACTTTCAGCGAGTCAGCGATAAAGTGCCGCTGCTCGCCGATCTGAAGCCGAGCGGTAAATACGTCATGGAGGATTTGCACGAAGTGGGGGGGTCCCAGCCGTTATGCAGCTGCTCCTAGGCGCGGGTCTGATCCACGGCGACTGCCTGACTGTGACTGGTAAGACCGTGGCCGAGAACTTGGCCGACGTAAAGCCCTTGCGGGCTGGCCAGCAGGTCGTGCGCCCGCTCACGGATCCCATTAAGCCCACGGCCCATATCCAGATCCTGACCGGCAACCTCGCACCTGGGGGGTCTGTGGCCAAGATTACCGGGAAAGAGGGCTTAAGCTTTACCGGGCCGGCGCGGGTATTCGATTCCGAGGAGGCCATGCTCGCGTCTTTGAAAGACAGTAAGATCCAACGCGGTGACGTGGTCATTATCCGCTACGAAGGCCCCAAAGGCGGCCCCGGCATGCCGGAGATGTTGACCCCTACGTCGGCGCTCATGGGCGCTGGGCTTGGCAATGACGTGGCCTTGGTGACGGACGGCCGGTTTTCGGGGGGGTCTCACGGCTTTATCGTAGGCCACGTAGTCCCGGAAGCACAGGAAGGCGGCCCGATTGCCTTGGTGCAAGATGGCGATCGGGTGACGATAGACGCTGAGCGCCATCTGTTGCAGGCCGATGTGAGTGACGACGAGTGGGAGCGGCGACGCCAGGCGTGGCTTATGCCGCCCTACAAGGCGCACCGTGGTACGCTGTGGAAGTACATCAAGAATGTCCAGAACGCGACGCTCGGCTGTGTGACGGACGAATAAGGAGAGCTCATGGCGAAGATTACGGTAAAGACCAACGGCCCCTATCTCGTAGAGGGCGCCGTTATCGTTGATGACAAGGGACAGGAGTTTACGCTGGAGGCCGGGAAACCGGCGGCGCTGTGCCGGTGCGGCGCCTCAGCGCATAAGCCGTTTTGCGACGGGAGCCACGTGAAGGTGGGCTTTCGTTCGGAAGATTCGGTCCCCGCTAAGGCCAAGTGATGGCCGCCCGTAGCGGCAGATGATCTGAGCAGACGCGGGTCACATGGGTGGCCTCGGCCGTGAGCTCGATGTGGGCCTCGGCCGGGGAGACAAAGATGCGATCCAGGGGGAGGATAGGGAAAAAGGCCGGGTAGGTGGCGGGCGTTTTTCCGTCGCCATGGAGTGCCTGGCGCAAGGGATCGAGGCTGTGGCTGAAGGGCAGCCATTCGTTGAAGTCACCCATGACTACGAGCGCTGCGCCGCGCGGATGATTAAGCGCGGCCATCAGCTGTCGCGCTTGGGCGCGGCGCTCCCAAGGCAATAAGCCAAAGTGGGTCACGACCACCCGCACCACCCGCTCGTGCAGACGGATGTCCACGTCCAGCGCCCCGCGCGGCTCATGGCGGCCGATGCTTAAGTCGATATGGCGCACCGCCAAGATCGGAAACGGGGTCAGCAACAGATTCCCGTAATGGCCATGGTGGCGGGTCAATATGGGTCCGCGTGCGGCGTGCAAGCCGGTCGCGTGGGGAAGATAGTCCATTTGCGCGCTATCAAGACCGGGTCCTGAATGGGTGTCCACCTCCTGAAGCCCAATAATGTCAGCCTCGAGTGTGCGCAATGTGGCCGCTACGCGATCGGCGTCGCGCATCCGGTCCCGCCCTACGCAGCCATGAATGTTGTAGGAGACGACGGTAAATCGAGCGCTCATTTGCGTGCGCAGGTCACAGCCGTTTCCTTGCCGGCAGCATGGACCACCCCACGCCGTACCCAGAGAGCGAGTATCCCAAGAGCGATGGCGAGCAGCACAAGAAGCATCGCGGGCAGTGTTGCGAGCGGGTGGCTCAAGGCCTCGGTGAGGCCGCGCGTAAAGAGCGTTACGGTCAGGATCCCTGGAGCGACACCGATCGCGGTGCCGAGAAGCAGGTCTCGATAGCGGATCTTGAGGGCCCCGGCGGTGGCGGTGATTAAGGTAAAAGGCGCGATCGGTACGAGACTTACCGTGATCATGGTACGCAGCCCTCGGCGCCGCAGGCGATGGCGAAGTTCGCGCCAGCGATCCTTAACCAAGCTGTTGAGGGCGCGGGTGCCGAGCACCCGCCCCACGGCGTAGTTGAGTGAGGCGCTCGATAGGCAGCCGAGAAAGGCGTAGAGCAAGCTTACGGGGGGCGTAAAGGCGATGGCGGTGACGACGATCAGAAGGGTGACCGGGAAAAAGGTGAGCCCGCCTGCGAGGAAGCCGAGCCAAAGTACAAGTGGCGCCAGGGCGGACGTGCCCATGTGCTGGAGGAGGGCCAGCAGGCGGCGCACATTGAGCCCCGCATGGAGCGAGGTAAAGTGCCAAGTCGCGACTAAGGCGCCTAGCGCTAGGATCACGAGGGCGTTTCGGAAAAGGCGCAGGGCCGCGTGTTGGCGTACGGTTTCCGGGACATAGGTCGCAATGAGTTCCTGCGGGTCTATCGATCGCTCGGGATCGGTAATGAAGGTCTCAGCGACCGGTTCCAAGGTCTCTTCCGGTAGGTCTTCTAAGGGCTCGAGATGGCGTGGATGCGAGCGGCATGACTCGATCAAGGCGATCCAGGAGGCATGAAGTGCGCGCTTTCCCGCGACCTCGGCCGCGGCAAGCCCCAGATGCTCACCGATCAGGTCGGCGCGCAGGCCGGCGATAGCGGTGCGGATCGCGGCGTCTCCGTCGCTTTCCAAACTGACGTTACATTCGCTATCAAGGCCCATGGAACGATTGTTGAGGTTGGCGGATCCCACCGTCACGAATTCGTCGTCTATGATCAGGACCTTGGAGTGGACCTTGATGTATTCGTCGTCTAGCCCATCCAGCGCTGGATAATAAACGCGCAAGCGGTTCTTTTTGTCGGCTACCCGCAAGCGCTTTATGAGTCGGGCGCGCAACACGCCCATGGTGCGTTGTTGGAGCCAGCCCGTTAGTTTATGGGGCAGAACGATGATGACTTCGGGCGGTTCGTCGCGGGCTAGGAGCGCTAGCAGGGCATCGCCTACGACGGCGGCCGTCAGGTACTGGTTTTCGATGTAGACGCAGTGTTGAGCTTGGGCCAAGGCATCCGTATACAGATTGCGGATTTCGAACACATCTTCGCGCCCCTCAAAGGCCGCCTCGGTACGGCTAATCGCAACCGCCACGTTGTGGAGCACCGGGACTGCCGCAGGCGGCCAAGGCCTATGACCTGACGGCGATGGACGAGTGCGGAGGGTTTCCCCGGTAGCGCGCGTCCAGCGCGTTCGAGCCAAGCGCCCCAGGGCCTCGGCGGCCGGTCCGCTGACGGCGATCTGGAGGTCATGAAAGGGGCCGCCCAGTTTACCGGCGGGATCGATTCGGCGCGGGTCCTCGGGCCTGTGATCACGGGTGTCCCACCGATGGATCGTGAGGTCAAGGCCGCCTGTGAATGCCACGGCGTCATCGACGACGACGATCTTTTGGTGGTGTGATCCGGCCTTGGGGTGTTCACCGTCCAGGTGGAAGCGAAGTCGTTTGTGGGTCCGCCAGCCTAATTTAAAGCCTGGGAAGGGTTCACGTTCGAGGGCGAAGAGGAGGGAGAAGTCCCAGCTCAGGATGTAGCCGCGCAGGCTGTTCTTTTGGCGGATGAGGCTATCTAAAAGGGCGCCCAACTGGCGGCTCTGGCCGCTTGTCGGGCCCGGCGCCAAGCACATCCGGCTGTCGACGTCCCAGCCCACGATGAGGATCGTACTCTCCGCTTTCGAAACGGCTTCTTCGAAGGCCCGGAAATAGTTCTCGGCATCCACCAAGAACGCGACCCGATCCGCTTGCGCGAGGCACCAGCAATTCCGACCCTCTTTCAGTATACCCGCCATGACGACAAGCTTACGGGTTGACCTCAGCTGCCGGTATCGGCCCTAAGCCTTTGTCCCGAAAGCGTGCTCGGGCGCGGGCAAAAGGGCGCCCCGCTTCTCGGAGCAAGCCGTCATGGCTTATCCGGAAAGGGGGCGCCGCTTTAGCGTCTAGCCGGCCTCTTTGTAGTCGAGTGGGCAGGCGGCGGTGGGCAAGACGCGCAACAGGGCCAGGCTTAGGGCCTGCAGGCCGGCGTCGCCCAAAGCGCGCACGTCGGCTGTTGTGCGAATCGCAAAGGCCCGCGCTACGTGCTCGAGGCTCGGTTCATGGAAACGAATACCAGGAAACCTTTTTCGCGCTTTGACATGAATAAGGATGTTGACCGCATCGCTTTCACAAAAGCACATGGGAGGCCTCCACAGCCTATGAAAGCGCCAGTGTGCAGCCGTCTCGAAGCGAGATCAAGACCCGCCCGGCTATTCGGGGGAGGCCGCAGCGAGGGCTGAGATCAGGGTGATGGGTCGTGGGTCGGAACGATAGGCTACGCGCCCAGGGCTTCAGGGCAGCGCGCGCGGGGCCCGGATGGTCCCATAGTGGACGGTGGTCGGCTGTGGGGATAGCGGCAGGCGGTGCGTCTGGTCGGACAGGCGCGCCTTCAAAAGCGCCCCGGCGCTTGTTATAGTTGAGCATGAGGTGTTCTTAAATGACTGACATGACCGACGAACCGATCGCCACGCTCTACCGTAAGCCTTGCCCGTCGTGTGCCCGGCAGTATGCGCGGGATTCACGGGCCTGCCCTTTTTGCGGCTACGCGGAGACCGCTGGCAGCGACCACGACGAAGACCAGGAGCGGCTGTATGGCGAGTATCTCGTGGCCCGCCACCGCCAATATCAAGACGAGCTCAAGCGGCTCCAGCGGGAAGCCGAGCGGTCTCCTGTCGACCCCGGCCGGGCACGGGTCGTGGCCCAGGTGGAGGCCGAAATTGCCGGCCTGGAGCGCGACCTTAAGGCGTATCAGGACAAGGCGCGTCCGGACGGCCGGGCGCGCGAGATAGAACCACCCCAGCGGGCGGTCGGCGATAAGGTCTGCCCAGCCTGTATGGCGACAGTGCCCCGTGTCATCGGGCGTTGCGCCTGTGGCCATGTGTTCGGCGCGGAGGTGACGGCCGTATCGGTGTGCCCGCACTGCACGGCCACGGTTGCGGCCGGTGCGGCTCGGTGTCGCTGTGGGTATCCGCTGACGGCCGGGGCCTCCTTATCGAGTATTCCCGCGCTGACTAAACGCTAAGCCCCCTCACTTTCGTCCCTCGGCGGCCGATCCTGATACCCTTGCATCGCCTCAAGATGGCGGGCCTGCGCCTTCAGTGTGTCGATCTCCTGCAAGAGATCCATGATCAGCGCCACGATCTCCCACTCGACCTCAAGTCCCCGGCGCAGCCGCAGAGCGCGGTTGACGCGGTGCCAGGTTGAGGCGGGGTAGGCGTCAGGCTCAGTGCGCAACACAAGCCCCAGGGCATCGAGAATGTCGAGCTCCTCGGCCGTGATGCGGCCACTACCGCACAACTCCGACCGGGTCACCAAACTCGCCTCGTCAAGGACTAGACCTCGTAGGGCCGTACTCATAGGGTCCCCCAGTGGGCGCGTGGATCGAAGGCGAGCTCGCGGGCCATCTGGCCATAGAGCGCTTGCGCCCGCTCGGAATCAGCGCGCGGATTCACGATCTCTATGAGCGCGTATTGGTCACCCGGGTTCGATCCGCCCATTCCGCGCCCTTTGAGCCGTAACTTATGACCCGTTTGGGAACCGGGGGGTAGGCGCACCTCGACCGGCCCCCCGAGGGTCGGTACCTTGAGTTTGGCCCCGAGCGCCGCTTCCCAGGGCGTGACAGGAACCGTCAGGTACAGGTCGCGGCCGTCCACGCGGTAGAGGGAATGGGGTGCGATCTGGATCTCCAGGTATAAATCGCCGGCCCCGGCATTACCCATCCCAGGGTTCCCTTGCCCGCTCAAACGGATCTGCTGACCCGCTTGGATGCCCTTGGGGATGCGGACATTGAGGGTCCGTACGTCGTTCGTGACTTGCCCGCGGCCGTCCCGCTGCGGCACGGTCAGGCGGACCGCGCGGGTGGCTCCCTGAAAGGCCTCTTCGAGCGTGACCGTGAGTTTGGCGTATTCGTCCTCGCCGCGCAGGGCGGCGCGCCCGCTGCGCCCGCCGAAAAGGGTCTCAAAAAAATCGCTGAATTGGGCGCCGTTAAAGGCCGAACCGTGGCCGCTGCCGGACGGCTGCCAGCCTGGTGGCGGCGTGAAATCCTGCTCCGATTGCCACTGGTTTCCGAGCTGGTCATAGGCCGCGCGCTTCTCAGGATCGCGCAGCACTTCATAGGCCTCGCCGATCTCCTTAAACCGCTCCTCGGCGCCTTTTTCTTTACTGACATCGGGGTGGTATTTCCGGGCCAGCTTGCGATAGGCGCGTTTGATGTCCTCCGTGCTGGCGGCGCGCTCGAGACCCATGGTGGCGTAATAGTCTTTGAATTGCATGGCGTATTAACTGCGGGCAGAACCCTCCGCATTCAAGTCCCTAGGTCGTTTTCCCTTGGGCTACGGCATTGCCCAAGTAGGTTATAGGTGTCAGGGCGCGAAGCTCAGTCTTGACCGGCTCGGGAAGCGCTAGGCGCTCGATGAAGTCGGCCAGATCCTGCGCGCTTAAGGCCCGCCCGCGACTCAAGGCCTTTAGGTCCTCGTAGCCCCCGGCCAAACCGTACCGGCGCATAACGGTCTGTACCGCCTCGGTCAGCACCTCGATATGGCCGCCTAGGTCCGCCTCCAGGCGCGCCTTGTCGATCTCGATCTTGGTCAGGCCGCGGGCGCATGAACGATAGGCCAAAAGGGCGTACGCGAAGGCGCTGCCAACATTGCGCAAGACCGTCGAATCGCTGAGGTCGCGTTGAAAGCGGCTGATGGGCAGCTTTAGAGCGAGATGGCCGAGGAGGGCGTTGGCGAGCCCGAGGTTGCCTTCGGCGTTCTCGAAATCAATGGGATTCACCTTATGCGGCATGGTCGAGGAACCGACCTCGCCTGCGCGGGTTTTTTGGCGAAAGTAACCAAGCGAGATATAGCCCCAGAGATCGCGGGTAACGTCGATCAGGACGTTATTGGCGCGTATCAGGGCGTGGCAGAGTTCGGCTAGGGCATCATGGGATTCGATTTGCGTGGTATGGGGGTTTTGCTGCAGATGGAGGCCTGCAAGTACGCGGGCGGAGAGTTCCGGCCAGGCCACTGCCGGGTAGGCCACGTAATGGGCGTTGTAGTTACCGACCGCGCCGTTCATTTTGGCAAGCGGCGCGACCGCCCGGATCTGGTCTACGGTGCGCGCAAGCCGCGCGACGAATACCCGCATTTCTTTGCCGACTGTGGTGGGTGAGGCGGGTTGCCCATGGGTCCGGGCGAGCATCGCCTGGTCGGCCCCGGACACGGCCAGCTGCTCTAAAGACGCCACCAGGGTCTCGAGTGCCGGGATGAGGACTGTGTCCCGGCCTTTCTGAACCATGAGGGCGTAGGCGACGTTATTGATGTCCTCGGATGTCAAGGCAAAGTGCACGAACTCAGCCGCGGGCTTGAGATCGGGACAGCGTTCCATCTGGCGGCGCAGATAATATTCGATCGCCTTGACATCGTGGTTGGTCGTGGCCTCGATGGCCTTAACCTCGGCGCCCCCGGTCTCGTCGAAATCGTGCACCAAGGCCTCGAGACGGGCGCGACTCTCGGGGCTAAAGGCGGGTAATTCCGGGATTCCCGGCTCTTCGCTCAGGGCTACGAGCCAGGCGACCTCGGCTGTAAGGCGTGCTTGCATGAGACCTTGCTCGCTAAAGATCGGGGCAAGCTCGGTCAACTGCGCGGCGTAGCGGCCGTCTAATGGGGACAGGGCACCTAATTGCGTCACAACTTTTTTCCTCCCCGCGTCTTGGCGCGGACATTCACCGTGATTATTCGGAATACCGATGCCACAATCCCAAGCCGTAGCGGCCGCTGAGGTTTTGGTCCCCGTCCGGTCCTGCCAGACCGGCGGGGATGGGCCTCATGGGCTGCGGCCGCTCGTCAAACTAATACCCGTGCCCGCCGGCTTAGCGTGGACCAAGCCCGCGCGTATGCTTCCTGCCACCGGCATCTCGGGGAACGAACGGAGATGTGACCGCTGGCCGGCGCGCGGCTTGGGATCGACCGCGCCCTCTTCTACGGTCCGCTGGTGGCGCTGGTCCCTAGGGGCTTTTGCTACCCCGGTTTGGGCGCGTCCAGTGACTGTGCCGCAGCGGGCCTCACTTTGGTTTACGCGCGCCCCCACGGGATGCCAGAAATCACTCTAACTTTACTCGTCGGCCGCTCTGCGCCACGCTATCACGTGGGCTAGGCTACCCGACCCACGCTCACAGAGACGGTGCGCCCATGGGCGGATTATGGCGCGTTTTGGCCTTTGCCGCACCCCTCGGGACGGAATAATCAATGGCGTCGGCGCAGACATGGTTTGCGGCCGCGGTGACGGCCCGCCTTAAAAGCCGCGGGCCGCAGATTTTGGTCGCGACCGCACGCAGGCCCTGCGTCATGAAACCCCCCACTCGCGAATGACGGCACCCCCCAGACAGACCGGACCGTCGTAGAATACTGCCGACTGGCCGGGCGTTATCGCGCGTTGCGGCCGATCAAAGCGTAGACGTAAGCCGTCCACCAAATTCTCCACGTGGACCGGCTCGGCCTCCTGGCGATAGCGGATCTTGGCGTGCCCCTGCCAGGGAAGACGGGGTGGCGTTCCAAGCCACTGGGGGGCACTGGTTTCACACTCTTGACGGTAGAGAAGTGGGTGTTCTGTCCCTTGGACGACAATAAGAGCGTTATCTGCCCGCCGTTTCTGGGCCACATACCAGGCATCGCCAGGGCCGCCGATTCCGAGTCCCTGGCGCTGGCCGATCGTATAGAACATGAGTCCGGCGTGTTGGCCCTTGAGGGTTCCGTCGGGCGTGATGATCGGGCCCGCTACACCCTTCAGGTAGCGTTCAAGAAAGGGTTTAAAATGGCGTTCGCCGATAAAGCAAATGCCGCTGCTCCCTTTGCGTTCGGCGTTACCAAGACCCAGAGAGCGAGCCTTTGCGCGCACCTCGCGTTTGTGCAACGTTCCGATCGGAAACAGTACGTACGCAAGGATGTGCTGGTCTATGGTGTGCAGGAAATAACTCTGGTCCTTGTCTTGGTCACGGCCTACGAGTAGCCGATGCTGGCCATTAGTCACAGCTACGCGGGCGTAGTGGCCGGTCGCCATAAAGTCCGCGCCGAGCCGGCGGGCATGGTGCCAGAAGACGTCGAATTTGATCTCCTTGTTACATAACACATCAGGGTTGGGCGTAAGTCCGGCCGCACAATCGTTCAGAAAGCGTTCGAAGACGCGCGCCCGGTAGTCGGCGGCGAAGTTCACGGCATGCAGCGGGATCTCCAAAAGCTCGGCTGCCGCCCGGGCCGATTCATAATCCACGGCTGATGGGCAGAAGGTGGGCGTGTCAAAGTCTTCCCAATTTTTCATGAAGAGGCCGGTGACGCGGTAGCCCTGTTCTTGCAGGAGGGCGGCGGCGACGGCTGAGTCGACGCCACCGGAAAGCGCCACAACGACGTGCGCCTTCATAGCGGGTAAGTCACCAACTCCAGGGGATAAGAGCAGCCCCGGCGGTAGTCTTCTAGGGTGCGCAGTACCTGGGGGCCACGGTGCTCGTTGCGGCGCTGCAAGAGTTCGGCATAGGAAAGCCATAGGGCGCGTCTTATGCCGGTGTCTAGGGGTTGGTCGGGGTGGTGCTCTGTGACCGCGCCGAGGAAGGCAAAGCGCAGATAGGCAATCCCCGATGCGCTCGTGTAGTGGTAGACCCCAAGCATGGCGCGTGGGACGAAGACAAAGGCTGTCTCCTCGTAGGTCTCCCGTACCACCGCCTCGAGAAGCGACTCGTTGGCTTCTAGGTGGCCAGCCGGTTGGTTAAGGACAAGCTGCCCGCCCGCCTCCTCCTCGACGCACAGAAACCGCCCTTCGCGTTCTACCACTGCGGCTACCGTCACGTGAATATCAAGAGCCATTCTTAAGCCTCCATCTCGCGCCATTCCCCGCTGGGAAGCGCATCGATTGTGTGTGTGCCCACCCGATAACGAACGAGGCGCAAGGTGGGGTGGCCGACCGCGGCCGTCATGCGCCGCACTTGGCGATTGCGTCCCTCACGCAGCGTAATGGCGATCCAGCTGGTCTTTAAGGTAAGGCGCACGCGGATCGGCGGGGTACGCGGCCATAAAGCCGGTTCAGCCAGGGGCTCGACTTCGGCGGGCCGGGTGCGGACTCCGTCTAAGATGACGCCGCGCGCGAGCTTTGTGAGCGCTTGGCTATCGGGAACACCTTCGACTTGGGCCCAGTAGACCTTGGGCCAACCGCGCCCCGGTCGGGTGATGTCGGCCGCGAGGCGCCCGGAGTCGGTGAGCAGGAGGAGGCCTTCGGAATCGAGATCGAGGCGCCCCGCTGGATAGACGTGACGAACATCAATGAAGTCTTTCAGCGTTGGCCGCTCATGGCGATCCGTGAATTGCGTGAGTACCCCGTAAGGCTTGTTAAAAAGAATCAACCGCGCCATGTCCTGCTCGCTTCGTGTCCGCTACAATCGGGCCCTTAGGATATTATATAGGTACCGGCTCAGTTGGACCTAAACGAGGAACGCATGACAAAGACGATCAAGGGCATGGGCGAGAAGATTACGGTCGGTACCGATTCGGTCTTAAAGGTGCCCGATCACCCGATCATCCCGTTCATTGAAGGCGACGGCATTGGGGTCGATATCACGCCGGTCATGAAGCGCGTGGTCGATGCCGCCGTGGCGCGGGCGTATGGCCCAAAGCGCAGCATCGTGTGGCGGGAGATTTTTGCCGGAGAAAAGGCTCATCAGCGCACGGGCCACTACTTGCCCAAGGAGACCCTAGCGGACATCGCCGAATACGTGGTGTCGATAAAGGGGCCTTTGACCACGCCGGTAGGGGGAGGGCTGCGCTCCCTTAACGTGAGCTTGCGCCAAGAATTGGACCTATACGTTTGTTTGCGTCCGGTGCGCTATTTCGAAGGGGTCCCAAGCCCCCTGAAAGAACCGGAGAAGACCGATATGGTGATCTTTCGGGAAAATTCCGAGGACATCTACGCCGGTATCGAATGGCCGGCGGAATCGGTCGAGGCGCAACAGTTGATCCGGTTTTTGACCGATACCTTGGGTGTGCGTTCCATTCGGTTTCCCAAGACTGCGGGTGTCGGCATAAAGCCCGTGTCCCGAGAAGGGACAGAGCGCCTTGTGCGCAAGGCCTTCCTTTATGCGATCGCCCACAAGCGTCCGTCTGTGACGCTCGTACACAAGGGCAATATTATGAAATTCACCGAGGGCGCATTCCGTCAGTGGGGCATGGATTTGGCGCGTCGCGAGTTTGGCGCAACAGAGCAGGATGGCCGCCTCGTGATCCGCCGTCTTGACGGCGGCTCGGTAGTCGTGAAAGACGTGATCGCAGACGCCTTTTTGCAACAGATCCTGCTGCGTCCCGAGGACTATAGCGTGATAGCGACCCTGAATCTCAACGGCGATTATATCTCGGATGCCCTGGCGGCGCAGGTGGGGGGCATCGGCATGGCACCCGGCGCCAACCTGTCCGACAGCGTGGCCATGTTCGAGGCCACTCATGGGACCGCGCCGCGGTACGCTGGGCAAGATAAGGTCAATCCATCGTCTCTGATCTTGTCGGCAGAGATGATGTTGCGCCATATGGGTTGGGCTGAGGCCGCCGATCTCATTGTGCAAGGTCTGGGCGCGGCCTTGCGCGCAGGCCATGTGACCTATGATCTAGCGCGGCTTAGGCCCGGTGCGACTGAACTGAGTTGTTCGCGCTTCGGAGAGGCTATTATCGGAGCTATGGGAACAGACTAAGGGGTGGGAATGGAGGAGGGATCCGCTCCACCGCCGGTTGACGGCCAGGGGCGTACGTCGTGGTAAGGGAGAGGGCTCACCGAGCGCGGCGCTATGCCGCCATCGCGGCCCTGAAAGTCATAGCCGCGATGGTGGCGGGCCTGCTTTTAGCCGCTTGCGCGGTCTACACCTCACGGCCGCTGACCCCCAAGGCGGTAGCGGCGGCCTTGGCAGCCCGCGGCGCTACTCCGTTTTGGGTGGCGCGGGCCCATCTGCTCTTGCCGCGCCTCCCGGCTTTGATCGTCCACAAGGGTCAGGGTCTTACGCCTGACCTGGCCGCGGTCGTGGCGGTGGTGGCCGACCCCAAGCTGCGGGCGCTGCGCGCGCGCGAGGCGGTGGCGGGGGCTAGGCTCTTGAACGCCCGGCTGTTACCGAACCCGACCTTTTCCTACGGGATCGGAATCCCTCTAAGCGGTGCTGGGCTCAGCCGCGCCTTTCGGCTTGGCTTGGGACTCCCGATTCGCTCTCTCTCAAGAAACACTCTCTAACATATTGATGTCCTTACTGTTATGAAGCGACCGGTTCGCCAGGCACGAGCCTCATGCCCATCTTTTCGGCGCGCCGGGCCAGATGCCAGAGCGCCCGT
>JAJYPQ010000065.1 GCA_021795255.1 Pseudomonadota bacterium | reverse complement strand
TCTACCGGTCTTCCGCGGCGCCACCTTCCACTTTGCCACAAAACGGCGCCCCCGTGTTTCTTCGGCGCGATTTGCGGCACCCAGGGCCGATTACTGTGCTCTCTTTTTTCATCGGTGTGATTGGGGGGTATCCGTACAAAGGTACGGGCAGAAAGGGCGGGGGCCGGGGTTATGGTCAACAGCGTCCGGGTTTCGTCCGGGTGTTATACGGACAAACTGCGGCGCGAGGATGAAGGCCCCTTGCGGATACCTTACATCCTACCGGCGGCCGCCTTCAGGGTCAGTGTGAGCCCTGCGCGTCTGCGGGCATGGTCTACCCTGGGCCTCTGTGGACTAGCGCCTTGAGCTTGGATGCGCGGTGTGGCAGGACGATTTCACTTGTCACGTTTTTTCCGTGAACGCCGCGGATCTGGGCGATGGGCATTGCTCGAATTCGCTACCCAGCCTTTGCGGACCCCGAGACCGACTCCTTCTTTCACTAAAAAATCCAGAAAAACACTCGCCGTCAGACCCAGCCGCTTGCCCTGCAAGTGCACGGCATACCACATCCTATGGAGTGGGAATCCGGCAACATCCAGGATAACGAGTCGCCCGGCGTCCAATTCCAACTCCAGGCTGCTCAAAGACAGCACAGAGACGCCGAGATCGGCCATAATGGCCTGCTTTATGGCCTCACTCGACCCAAGCTCCATGTAGGGCTCCACAATGAACCCGTGCTCGGCGAATAATTGCGCCGCCGAGCTGCGCGTGCCCGAACCGACCTCACGCAGCAGAAAACGTTCTTCGACGATCTGGCGCACGGGAATGGCCTTTTTGTATGCTAAGGGGTGTTTTGGGTTGGCGACGACCACCAGCGGATTGTCCATGAAGGGCCGTACGGCGAGGTCCAAATCGTTGGGGATCTGTCCCATCACCACGAAATCATCCAGATTTTCCGATAAACGTTCGAGCACGCGCGCCCGATTGGCCACGGTGAGCTGCGGCGCTACTTCCGGGTATTCCTGTATGAAGAGCCCCAGAAAATGGGGCATGAAAAATTTAGCGGATGTGACCACCGCCATTTTGAGGGGTCCTGCCACCTTGCCCTTCATGTCCCCGATCGTGCCCGTGAGGGCCTTTAGCTGCATCATCACGGCCAGGGTGGTTTCGTATACCTCTTCGCCCGCGCGCGTCAGAAGAAGTTTCTTACCCGCGCGCTCGATCAACGGCAGGCCTACGATCTCCTCTAGTCGCCGCACCTGAATATGCACAGCGGGCTGCGTCAGACACAGTTCTTCCGCGGCGCGGGTGTAACTCCGATGCCGAGCTACGGCCTCAAAAAGCCGGAGTTGCTGGAGGGTCCAATGGTTAAGCATTAACTGGAATAAAGTCTCATGCTTACAAATATTAATTTCTTTTTATATTCATTATTCTCTAAAGTCAACCGGGTCATCCCTTGATATAGCCGTCCACGTTTCTCGGGAACGGGGATCTGTCAGCTCCGAGGACTATTGCCCTCATAGGGTGCCGGACTCGGTTGCCTCGGGCTCGGATAGTCTCGTCTGATTCAGATTATGGCAAAGGCGGGCGAGGGCTGCGAAAAGGCTTGCTGTGGCCGTGGCTACCAAATCGTCTACGGACACGTGGGCCGTTCGCTGACTGATTGTGACTACTACAACGGCGCGCCTATGCAGTTTAAGGTGCCCCTGGGGATAACACGTGCTTCTATATCCTTATGACCTATCAAATCGACCGTTTCGAGGAGCTTACAGCCAAGGACCGTGGCGCCGGTGTGCGCCCCGTTCAAAAGCCCTATCACGTTCTTTAGCGCCTGCCACCCCGTGCACGTCGCCAGGAGGATGGTCGACTCAGCAGGCGATAGGCGATGGTCTGATCCGAGGCAAGATTCTTCGCGGGCTTTTCGAACGCCGTTGGCGGCGCCTTGTTCCTAGGGAGGGCCGATATGAAGACCTATTTCTGCGCAGATCCCATAGACAACGGCCGCACATGTCATGAATAAGAAACCGTGTCCAGAACCAGCGGTTGCCCTGGGGCACGGCCTTTATCGGGGGCAACAGGTCGCTCTGTTGACCCAACACGGCAAGGAACGCGTCATAGCCTCTGTATTAGACACAGCGCTCGGCTGCCGGGTAGAGCGCGTGACAGGCTACGATACCGATCTTCTCGGCACATTCACTCGCGATATTGCCCGCGCCGGGTCGCAAGCTGAGGCGGCGCGCACAAAGGCGCGTATCGGTATGAAGCTTTCAGGTTTGGCGCTTGGGCTTGCAAGCGAGGGGGCATTCGGCTTGGATCCGTTCGCCGGTATGTTCCCCTGGAACGTCGAGATTCTCGTCTTCATAGACGATTGGCGGGGACTCGAGATCGTAGGCGTTGCGCAGGGCAGGGCCAATAGCGCCCAGCTTCTGTCGACGGGTTGGAGCGATGTCGAAACATTTGCGCGCGCAGTCCGTTTTCCGGAACACCATCTTGTCGTGAGACCGGAGAGCGAAAACGATGCTCGCTTCCGCAAGGGCGTCGCCGCCTGGCCGGAACTCAAGGCCGCGTATGCCTGGGCTGTTTCACAATCGCCAAGTGGGCACGTGTCTCTCGAAGTGGACCTTCGTGCTTACGCGAATCCCACGCGTCTCCTCAATATTCGTCGAGCGGCAGTGGACCTCGCAAAGCGACTTGGTTCCCTGTGTCCCGCCTGTCATGTCCCGGGATTCTGGATCGTCGAGTCGGTTCCGGGCTTACCCTGCGAGGCGTGCAAGGCGCCGACCCGGCAGATTCGGGCCGAGATCTATGGCTGCCTCAAATGCGACCACCAGGCAATGCGTCAACATACTGATCGAAAATATGCCGATCCGGCTCACTGTAATGATTGCAATCCCTGAGGCGGGCTTGATGAAAAACGCATGCTAAGTGTTCACAGAGTCCAGGAGCCCTGGGCCGGCTGGGGGGATTTGCGCGTGTCCATGGCCCTTAAGTTTTATGCGCTCTCG
Source organism: Pseudomonadota bacterium (assembly GCA_021795255.1). The sequence goes on along the minus strand of JAJYPQ010000065.1, from coordinate 10,792 downwards.
CGTAATGAGGATCACGTAGCGCTCATAAGGGGATCTCGCGCTCACCATCTGAAAGGACCACTGGTGCTGATACGCTGGAGCAGGGGAATCGGATAGGCAGCGTTTATCTCATGAGGATCGCGATTGCCAGCGAGTCGGTCGGCAACGTAAGGGTGGTGGCACCCCGCGGGCGGCCATGATTCGTCGATTATACCAAGGAGTGAATTATGCCTGACAATCATAAGAGTTCTGTCGTAACTCAGGGGCTCGAGCGTTCCCCTAATCGAGCGCTTTTGCGCGCGGTCGGTTTCAACGACTGTGACTTTAATAAGCCTATCGTGGGTGTGGCGAATGCTCACAGCACAATCACACCCTGCAATATCGGTATTGGCGCCCTGGCTTCGCGGGCAGAACTTGCCTTGAAAAGTGCGGGTGCCATGCCGCAGATGTTTGGCACCATCACCGTCTCGGATGGCATCTCTATGGGTACCGAGGGCATGAAATATTCCCTGGTATCACGCGAGGTCATTGCCGATTCCATCGAAACCGTGTGTAGCGGCCAGAGCATGGATGGCGTATTGGCATTCGGCGGCTGCGACAAGAACATGCCGGGTGCGATGATCGCTATAGCGCGGATGAATATCCCGGCGATCTTCGTTTACGGCGGCACTATCAAACCAGGCCATTATCAGGGCCGCGAGCTGACTATCGTCAGTGTCTTCGAGGCGGTAGGTGAGCAGGCTGCCGGCATGATCGATGCGCGCGAGCTGCGCGAGATCGAGCGCCGTGCCTGTCCAGGCGCTGGCTCCTGCGGTGGTATGTATACCGCCAATACCATGTCAGCGCTCTTCGAGGCCATGGGCATGAGCCTGCCCTATTCATCGACCATGTCCGCCGAGGATACCGAAAAGGCCGATAGCGCGGAACTGTCGGCGCGCACGCTGGTCGAGGCGATAAAGGCTCGCATCCTGCCCCGCGCTATCCTGACCCGCAAGGCATTCGAGAATGGTCTTGCGGTGTTGATGGCCTTGGGCGGGTCCACCAATGCCGTGATTCACCTCCCCGCGATTGCGCATGCCGCCGGGGTGGAATTGACGATTGATGACTTCGATACCTTCAGTGTTCGCGTGCCCGTATTGTGCGACTTGAAGCCCTCGGGGCCTTATGTCGCCACCGACCTCCATCGCGCCGGTGGGGTCCCGCAGGTCATGAAGATATTACTGACCCACGGGCTCTTGCACGGTGATGCATTGACAGTGACTGGACAGACGCTCTCCGAGATACTGGAAGCGGTACCGGAGGATCCGCCCCGCGACCAGGATGTCATTAGGCCCTGGTCTCGGCCGGTTTATCCACACGGCCATCTTGCGATCCTGAAGGGGAATTTGGCCGAAGAGGGCGCACTTGCTAAGACAAGCGGAGTCAAGCTTCCGAAGATCACCGGTCCGGCCCGCGTGTTTGATTCGGAAGAGACGTGCATGGCGGCTATCTTAGAGCGTCGGATTTGTGCCGGAGATGTGGTGGTCATTCGTTATGAGGGTCCACGCGGCGGCCCTGGAATGCGTGAAATGCTGTCGCCTACCGCAGCTCTCGTAGGACAGGGCCTTGGCGACCAGGTGGGACTCGTCACAGACGGGCGTTTTTCGGGAGGCACTTACGGCATGGTGGTAGGGCACGTGGCGCCCGAGGCCGCGGTGGGCGGCACAATAGCGTTGGTCCGGGAGGGGGACATGATAACTATTGACGCCGAGCAACGGATATTGCGTCTCGACGTACAAGATGAGGAGATCGCGCGTCGCAGACAGAACTGGCAGGCGCCCGAACCGCGCTACACGCGCGGCGTATTGGCCAAGTACGCACGCTTAGTCTCGTCTGCGAGCCGCGGCGCTGTGACGGATTAAGTCATGAGGGCATCGACCTTTGTGGCAGATCTTCCGAGTTTTGGGCAGAGGACGCGAGGGCGCCCTCTGTTTTTGGGCCACGATCCGCAATGATTGATAGCACAGCTTACTATGATGAGGCATGGGTTCAGAGCCTAGCCTTCGATCAGGCTCATCTCTGGCACCCCTACGCCTCCATGACCGATCCGATGCCGCCTTGGCCCGTAGTCTCGGCCCACGGGGCACGTCTTACGCTTGCCAATGGGCACCGTCTAATCGATGGCATGAGCTCGTGGTGGGCGGCGATACATGGCTACAATCATCCCGTACTGAACAGCGCGGTGCAGGATCAACTTCAGTGCATGGCGCACGTGATGTTCGGTGGTTTGACGCATGCCCCGGCGATCGGACTGGGCCGCCGGCTTATCGCGCTGACCCCCGAACCTCTAGAAAAGGTCTTTTTGTCGGATTCGGGTTCTGTGGCCGTGGAAGTGGCCATCAAGATGGCGATCCAGTATTGGCAGGCGCAAGGCAAGACCGCCAAGCATCGGTTTCTCGCTCTACGCGGCGGTTATCACGGCGACACTATGGCCGCTATGTCCGTGTGCGACCCGGCGACCGGCATGCATCACGTGTTTGCAGGAGCGCTGCCGGAGCAGATCTTCGCGCCCCGGCCGGAATGTCGGTTCGATTCCCCTTGGGAGCCATCTGACATGACCGCATTCGCGCGTTTGATCACAGCGCACAAAGGCGAACTTGCCGCGGTGATTTTGGAGCCTATCGCGCAGGGCGCAGGAGGCATGTGGTTCTATCACCCTCAGTATCTGCGTGAAGCGCGCGCCCTATGTGACGCCCATGATGTACTTTTGATTGCAGACGAAATCGCTACCGGTTTTGGTCGCACCGGGCGGTTGTTTGCCTGCGAGCACGCAGATGTGGTACCGGACATCCTTTGTCTGGGCAAGGCCCTCACCGGCGGTTACATGACTCTGGCCGCTACCCTGACGACTGCCAAAGTGGCGAGGACCATTTCCGAGGGCGGGGCAGAGTGCTTCATGCACGGACCCACATTTATGGCGAACCCGCTGGCCTGCGCCGTGGCGACTGCCAGTATCGATCTGTTGGTAGCATGCGATTGGCGGGCCATAGTCCAGCGCCTTGAAGATCAACTCCGTGCTGAGCTCGCGCCGTGCCGCGAATTGGCGACAGTGCAGGATGTCCGAGTGCTAGGCGCGATCGGGGTAATCGAGACGCGCATTCCCGTCGATGTGCGAAGACTGACGCGGCGATTCGTGGAAGCTGGCGTCTGGCTTCGTCCCTTTGGTCGGCTTGTCTATGTAATGCCCCCCTACGTCATAGCACCAGAGGATTTATCGGTATTGACAGGTACCGTGTGCCGTGTGTTGTCGGAGGCTTGAGGTACTAAGAACGGGAGCGAGACGCCGTGATCACGCAGGACCGAGGGTATTTGCAGGGGACGCCACTGACGTCCTTTCCCGTTTATACAACATTCCCAGCGAGCGACTCTACGCAAGCCTATTGTGACTATCCCTTTGGTGATGCTGGCATCCTTTAGCGACGGTGCCTAGCTGGCGCCGTGCACCCGGCTTAACTCACGCCAGAACTATTCACTTAAGTAAATAGTAAGAATCGGAAATATTAAGTTCTTGTTATTACAGTGCGAGTTATACAGTAGCTGCGTGCAAAACGGGAATGTTGCCCAGCTGTCGTAGCAATCCATCGGACGACGGTGAGCTGACCTAGCACAGGCCTCCTCATGTGATTGGGCTCCAAACACGGGGGTTGGGGGCAACAGTGATAGCGGGATATTGGGAGGACGGATTATGGCAAGTGTTACCGCAAATAAACCAGCAGGAGGAACTCTTCAATGATAAGCCCCATGGCGTCCACACTGATGCTGTTAGCGCCCTGGCCGCTTCTGGCCGCAGGCGTAGTAATAGGAATCGGTGCCGACCACCATCCTCGATTGATGAGGAGCGTGACCGTTGGCGCTGCTTGGTTTGCCCTGATCTTTGCGGTATTGGCGGCGGTGGCCTATGGTTTGGGCGCAACCCAATCCATGACCTATTTGGGCGTCCCTTTACCGATGCGACTCGGGGCGCTCGCGATCAGCGTTGACGTCAATGTTTTGACGGTCATCATGCTGTTGCTAGTTGCCTTTGTCGGCATGATTGTGGCCCGCTATTCAAAGACCTACATGGATGGCGATGATCATGAAGGCCGTTTCCATCGGTGGCTTGCCTTGACGCTGGGATCGTTCCTGACCTTGATTGTGGCGGGCAACATATGGGGCTTTTGGGTCTCCTGGGTAACGACAAGCCTCTGCCTGCATGAACTCCTGGCGTTTTATCGTGGCCGTCCCGGCGCGGTACTGGCGGCGCGCAAGAAGTATCTCCTGCATCGGATTGCGGATATCAGTCTCTTGGCCGCCTTCGTACTCATTGCACACGCGCTCCATACCGCGCAATGGGCGGGGCTCGCGCCAGCGCTCGCCCATATGTCTGGGTCCTTGCCGGAGGCCCTGGACGTGGCCGGCGGACTCATCGTTTTGAGCGCCATTCTCAAAAGCGCGCAGTTTCCCTCCCATGGCTGGCTGATCCAGGTCATGGAAGCGCCTACGCCGGTGTCGGCTCTTTTGCACGCCGGTATCATCTACACAGGCGCCTTTCTGATCCTGCGCGCAAGCTCGGTCATCTCCAGCATAGGGTGGGCGGGAGAGATCCTTGTCGTGACGGGCCTTGTGTCCATCGTGGTCGCCTCCCTTACCATGATGACGATCACCAATATCAAGGGGGCGCTGGCCTACTCCACGTGCGCGCAGATGGGTTTCATGCTGATGGAGTGCGGACTGGGTCTTTACAGTATCGCCGTGTTGCACATTATCGCGCACTCGGTTTATAAGGCCCACGCCTTCCTCTCATCCGGAAGCATCGTCGAGCACTTCCGCACACCCGCGCTTGCCATATCCACCACCGCGAGCCTTTGGCGGGCCGTACTGGGGCTTGGGGTCACAGTCCTTATGGTGTTCGGCATCGGCGCCGGGTTTGGGGTCGCGCTGCCGCAGCAACCGGCTTTGATCGTCATGGCAGCGATCCTGGCGGTGGGCATGACCCAACTGCTGCTGCAGGGTTTGAATGCGCGTACGACCGGCACCGGCGGATTACTGCTGCGGGTAGGGGCTTTAAGTGCACTCGTCTGTGCCGCGTATTTCGGCCTTCATATGGGGTTTGTCCATCTCCTGGGCACGAGTGTACCCGCCGATCCCCGGTATGCCGATGTGATCCAGAAGGGTTTGCTTGGGCTGATTGCGGTGGCATTTCTCGCTCTGCTCCTCATCCAGCAACTCTTGCCGCGGCTTTCTCAAACGGCCTTCTGGCAGGCCGCCTACGTGCATTTCTATAGTGGTCTTTATGCCGACGGCATGTTGACTGAACTGGTACGGGGCCTTGGGCCCATGCCCGGTGGGGTTGCCGGTCGGCGCCGGGCGCTTTCTGCAGATCCATCAAGCGAGGTGCAACTATGAGCGTAATGACCGGAATCGATGCCGAGTTGACGGCGAAGATCGACACTGCCTGCGGGCGCATAGCGCCCTTATGGCCGCTCAAAAGTTTCGTGGCCGTCAATCCCTACTTTGGGCTTGCCGATCAGACGTTCTGGCAGGCCGATCTTACGCTAAAGCGGATCACAGGTCAGGGACTGACCATGCCTCGCGCCTTCTACCAGAAGCAACTCGAAAGCGGGCGCATCACGCGCGCGGATCTTGCGGCCGCCTTGCGGGACTCTGGAAGCTCCTGGGATGTGGCAAGCCTTGAAGAGGCTGCCGCCCGCAAACCCTCGCCCGGCTCAGAACCCTTGGCGCTCCTTACGGACGTGCTGGGTGAGCTGGATCATCAGGAGTGGCCAGGCTTCGTCCTGGAACGCATCAGTCAATATTGCGCGGCCTATTTTGATGAGGGCCAAGCCTTGTGGGCGATGCCCTGGCAAGACAAGGCCCTCTACGAAGGCTGGCGCGAGTTCGCGCGCCGCGACCGGAACCCGCGAACCGTGGGTATGCGCGGTATGAGTGAGGCGATTGTGGCCTTGCCCAGTACGGCGCAAGGAGCCATCGGTTGGGCTTTACGCCAACTGGCGGTGCCGTCGGCGGCCGTCGATGACTACCTCCATGCGGCGCTCCTCAGTATCGGTGGATGGGCGGGGTGGACGCGCTACAAGCGCTGGCAGGCGGAACTCGCCAAGGGTCACGACGACTCGATACGCGATCTCCTTGCCATTCGCGTGGTGTGGGATGCCCTGCTTTATAAATTGCGATTCAGCGAGCGTCTGAAGTCGCGTTGGTACCAAGTGATGACAGCCGCCGCCCGCGCGTCCGCCCAGGACGAGACTCACCTGCCGGTCCCGGCCAAGGAGGTCGACGCGCTCCTTCAGACCGCCTTCGAGATTGCCTACCAAAGGCAGCTCGTGGCCACCTTGACCACGGTCCGGACTCCGGCAGCGCGCAAAGACCGCCCACCTGTGCAGGCGGTCTTTTGTATCGATGTGCGCTCCGAGATCTTCCGGCGGGCCTTCGAGACCGTGGCCCCCAAGGCGCGCACGGGCGGCTTTGCGGGCTTCTTTGGGGTCTTGATGGAGTACCTGCCCTTAGGGTCCGCCGAGGCGAAGGGGCATCTCCCGATCCTCTTCAATCCCTCTTATCGCATCTGCGAGCACGTGGCCGGAGCCGATACCAAAGAGACCCGGAATCTGGTCGCAAAGCGTCACACACGCCTGCGCACCGCCGAGGCCTGGAAGACATTTAAGACCTCGGCCTCGTCTTGTTTCACCTTCGTCGAGGCCGCGGGCCTCCTCTATGCCCCCAAGATCTTGGGGGACAGCATGGGTTGGAGCCGGACGGTGTCGCACCCTGATAGCAAGGGCCTCAATGCCGATACGCGCGGGCGCCTCGGGCCTCAGCTTGTGGCTAAGGAGGGTCGGGGGGAGTGTGCGGCTAGCGGTATTGCGCCGGCTGATCGGCCGGGCGCAGGCGAGTTCGCTCTGCGGAATATGGGTATGATTCGCGATTTCGCGCGCCTCGTTGTCTTGGTCGGGCATGGCAGCACTACGGTTAATAACCCGCAGGCTACTGCGCTCGACTGCGGTGCCTGCGCCGGTCAAACCGGCGAGGCCAGTGCCCGCATCGCGGTGGCTTTGCTGAATGACCCCATGACGCGCAAGGGCCTTGTCGAAAAGGGTATCACGATCCCGGACGATACCTATTTCCTGGCTGGCCTGCACGATACGACAACCGACGAGGTGGCGCTGTTCGATGCGGACGCCATACCCGCTTCGCATGCCGAGGACTTGCGGCAATTGCGCAAGTGGCTGGATGCGGCCGGCCAGGTCACGCGCATGGAACGTGCCGCGTTGCTCGGAATTGGCAGGCTGCCCAAGGGCGCCGTCAACGCCGATATCAAGCGGCGCACGCGGGATTGGGCGGAGGTGCGACCAGAATGGGCACTCGCGAACAATGCGGCCTTCATAGCCGCGCCGCGTGAACGCACGGCCCATTGCCAGCTCGCCGGCCGCGCCTTTCTGCACGACTACACATGGCGCAACGACAGCGCATTCAGCACGCTCACCTTAATCATGAGCGCGCCCATGGTGGTCGGCAACTGGATCAACATGCAGTACTACGGGTCGGTGGTCGACAATAGTCGATTTGGCAGTGGCAACAAGGTCCTGCACAACGTCGTGGGGGGCTCCATCGGGGTCCTCGAGGGGAATGGCGGCGATCTGCGCGTCGGCCTCGCTATGCAATCCCTACATAATGGCCACCACTGGATGCATGAGCCGATGCGCCTTAACGTCTTTATCGAAGCCCCGCAGGCGGCCATGGACGAGGTCATTGCCGGCAACGCCCTGGTGCGCCATTTGGTCGAGAACGCGTGGCTGCATCTCTTCCAGATCGACGACAATGACCACATCTATCGCCGCGGAGTGGATCGGCAATGGCGAGCCGTGTCACCGAGCTAGAGTGTGTTTCTTCACTGAGGCCCGCCCCCGCCCGCTCAAAGGTCGGGGGCGGGCGGGTGTGCCCGCGCCCGGCCAATGGGTGAGGCGAGGGAGGGGCCGGCCTGGATTGAGATTGGCCCAGTTTCCTGAGAGGTTCTGGTCACAACTTGCAAAAACGTACGGAGGGACATCGATGAAAAACACGCGGCTTGATAGACTCTTTTGCGCCAGCCGTAAGGCATTATGCGGAGGTGGTGTAGCGGCGATCTGGGGGGCCGGAGTGTTATCGGTGCGCCTTTCCGCGCCCGCCGTGTGGGCCTCCGGCCAAGGCCGCGTGTTTGAGCAAGGGCCACCGCTTGGCGCCCGAGGGGGCAACGCGATTAACGACGCCAGGAGACGGGCTTGCGTTCCCGGCCCTGATCGCAGGCTACAGGAGCGCCGACCCGGTCGGCTTCGCGGTTTTCTATACCAAGGCCACGACACCCTATTTTGACGCGCGTGGCAACGGCCTCGATAACCCTGTCGAAATATCGATCACCTAGTAGAATGATCGGGCAAACGCATGGCACGCGTACCGTGCTCATCATAGCCGGAGATAAGTAGCATGATTTCACCACAGGACTCCTTGCATGGGACCGTCACGCAGCAGCGCGATATACTGACGAAGACGCTTTACAAGCCTTTACGCGCACTGGGTGATCAATGTGCGGAGGCGTTCGGTGATCGCGCGGCCCTGGAGGCGGCCCTTCAGGCGGCGTTTCCTTCCGTGCCTTATTGCAAGTTCCTCTATGTGCTGGACGCGAATGGCCGGCAGATCACCTCTAACATGAGCCGAGACGGGCTACTTGCGGAGCACTTTGGGCGCGATCGGTCGGACCGACCGTACGTGCGAGAGGCCCTGTTCGAGCGGGATGCCCTCGCCAATAGCCGCGTACAGCATTATCAGCAATGGGGGGATATTGGGGAAGATGGACCCGCCGCAGACTTCCTATTGTGCACCGCGTACATCAGTCTACGCGCCTTACGCCCTTCGCTTACCGCCATACAGTTCGTGCGGGGTTCCGAGGGTGGGGTGCTGGGTTTCGTCGGCGCGGATTTTGCCTTGCGCGACCTACCGCAAGCATCTGCTCTCTACCAGGATCCGCGCCGACCGCGCCGCGTCGACGTGGACTATCCGAGAGTCGATGCCCCATCTGGTTCCTCCCGGCTCGCGAGCAAGATGGACGCGCATCTCGACACCGTGATCCGCGTGATGGAGGAGTTGGTCTTGGTGCACGGCGTATACCATATCATGCTGCATTTCTCGAGCAGCCAAGCGGTCATCTGGGTTGTAGATGACCCTTTTCGGTATCGACTTCTTGCCATGAATGAGCTCACCAATCCGGGCATTTGTCTTGCCTACCCCAAGTGCCCCTATCCTGAGGGTGCGTTGGTTCCCGCCGAGCGGGTTCGAGAGGTTCTCGATAATATGAGGACACTACGATCGACGGAAGGGCGATTTTATCTACGTACGGGTACCGTCAATATCTTTAACGGTATGGTGAGTTTGAACTTTTCGTCAGACTCCTCGCATTATGTTCCGTATGAGGAGTTTCTCACAATGGACTACTCCTTTTGGATCGAAGAGTGATGGTCTCAACGAGACAATGAGATCCCGTGGGCCGCTAGCCCAATAGCGGCCTCACCGTCTAGGCCGCCCGACTTATCGGAAAGGCCGATCTGATGTCATCGGGAATCGGCTGGCGCCACAGGGGTGATCGCTAAGTTCGCGCAGTGGCAATAAAAGGGGCTCGTCAAAGCGAGTACCATAAAGGCGCCTGCTCATGGGCGCTGGTTCCGTCTAGGCCCGTCTGTGAACAGCGCGGTCTCACGGCACAAACACCACAACTTGGGAAACGGCAAATCCCCTTGATATTCGGTCGGGGGCCACGAATAGGCTCTAGCTAAAGAGGGAGTCATTGCGGGGTTCCTATTTCACATCTTCACCCCTCTTTGCGGAATCCGGTATCGCAACCCAGTGTTATCTTATGGGGTCGCATACCGTGAATACACGTGAAGACGGCGGACGGATTGTCATAGGGCCCATATGCCTGGGCGTCTACTATCTTTGCACTTGCTGGGTGACCTAGAGTTGGCGACGCGCTTGGTGAAGCGGACTTTGCCCAGACCATCGGTAAAGAGATGCGGCAATGGAAGGTTCGTATGTGCCCGAAGTCGGTGATGTGGTATGGCGGCACTTCAACCCCCAAACCGGTCACGACCAGGGCATTCGAAAGAAGTCAGGGGGTGGTGGGAGTCTCGGCCCCGTGAGGGGGCTCGCGGTCGTCGGCGCGCTGACCCAGTGAGGCGACCACCGCGCGCAGCTCTTCGAGTTGATAGGGTTTGGTGATGCGACCGTAAAAACCGTAGGCCGCGAAATCTGCCATGATGGGATCATGGGAGTAGCCGCTTGAGACGATGGCACGGACCCCTGGATCCAGCGCCAGCAGGGCCTCTATCGTCTCTCGGCCACCCATGCCCCCAGGAACCGTGAGATCGAGGATCACGCCGTCATAGGCATGCCCCTCTTCCTGAGCGATGCGATACCGTTCAATGGCTTGCTGCCCGTTGGCCACCGATTCGATCTGGTAGCCAAAGCTCGCCAAGGCCTTGTCGGCAAACCGACGGATCATAGGATCATCGTCCATAAACAGGATTTTACCGGTGCCTTGCGGCAGCAGGCGACTCTTGTCGGGCTGGGGGACTATTTCTTTCTCGGAGGGCGGGCAAGTAAAGACAGAAGGTAGCCCCCTGTCCGGGTTCCGATTGGACCTCCATATGGCCACGGTGTTTCTTGATAATGGCATACGAGGTAGCGAGACCAAGTCCTGTGCCCTTCGGTTTAGTCGTAAAGAAGGGGTCGAACACCTTGCCTATGTGGACCG
>JAJYPQ010000541.1 GCA_021795255.1 Pseudomonadota bacterium | reverse complement strand
GGGTGGCGCATTGCTACCATCCAGGAGGCTGGATCGGCCATGGAAGGCAAGCGGCAGGCGGATGCCTTCCTGCGCGCAAAGTCCAAGCCAATGATCGAGTACGACGTGTGGGCAGTGAAGGCGTAAGGCGCGCCTGAGAACGCCTTGTCCGCGCGACCAAACCACCAAATACACGTCCATCAAGGGCGGCACAGACCCAGCCGATCATATCGAACCACAATGGCGCTGTCCGCCAGTAACCTCTTATAGAAAGCGGGGGTCGGGCGGGACAAGAGCCAAAAATATGTCGAGTGGCTGATAGATCTAAAGGAGGGATCGCGCAGCGGCCGAGGCGGCAATTTGCGTGCGGACGGTTGTGCGCTTGTTACAGCGGTGAGCAAGCGTAAGCGCCGTATTGTAACCTGCTTAGCTTTGACGGAGTTCCAGTGGATGCTTGGACCCGCGCCTAGACCCGAGCCTATAATAGAGCCGAAGCCGTCCTCGGGTATGAGCCCGTTCTAGAAGGCCGCGGCCTCGTGCAGTATGAGCCAAAACGCCCACTCGACGGTCGTCTTGAGTGAGTCGCGGGCATATGGGCCCGTCTTTATGGCGGCAAATAACCGGTAAAATAGCTCGAAGCACGCCATGCGGGGGTATAGGTCAGGCGGAACCTTCATCTCGTAGTTTCCACGGTACGGGAGGAATTTCAAGACATGGCGCACACAGATATGGAAGATGATCCGGGCGCGTAGAAGGGCGGCCGCGAATCTCCTTCTGATAGGGGGGCTCACCGGCAGTCTACCGGCGTTGGCTAACCTTACCGGCACCTACGTAGCCGCCAACTCCCATCAAGCATTCGAGATTCAAGTGATCGAGACAGCCCATCAGCGGCTAATTGGTCATTACGAGGAGATCGACTTCGATAAGGCGGCGCAGGCGACGACCACCGACGCCTCAGTGTCCGGGCGCGTGGCCGGGAGACTCGTGATTATGACCCTTAAGACGCATGAATTTCTGTCCTCACCCGTAACGCTCTCCGGATCCTTGCGCGGTCGGCATCTGACGCTCCAAGGAGGCGGAGGCGGCGCCACCATGCGGCTCGCTATGGTAAAAGCCAGCCAAGCCGTTTTTGCCCGTGTAGTAGCCACTTTGCGCCAACGCGCGCGTCTCGTGGCGGCAGCGGCGCAAAAAGCCAGGCGACGACAAGAGCGACTGGCTGCGGATCAGCGGTTGGTGCACCGATTGGGCGAGTTAATCGCCGTTATCAAAACAGTGCCTCCTAGGGCGCGGGTAGAGATTGCCTACCTTCACCGGGCGGATCAGGCATACCGGGCTATTACGGCCCAGATGCATGCCGCCTACGCCCACGAGCTCTCTATTGCGCCTCGTGGCCCCTATGGGCAGCTCCAGTACGCTCGCGGGCAAGTATCATTTTGGATCGGGCAACGCGCCTTTGCGGCCGACAATATTCACTTCCAAGTCAATATGCGCCGCTCAGACGATTTCGCGTCAATGAAGCAGTTCGGGGCTCGTGCGAGGGAATACGCACAAACATGCCGGGCGCGACTACAACACCCAAAGGTGGCACCCTCGGTAGAAAGCGCATGCGCTAAGTTTCTGGCAGTGGTCCCTGTACTTAAAAGAGAAAACGCGAAGGTCGTCAAGGCATTTCTTGCGACAAAGGCCACATGGCGGCAGCAAAGATCCGAGCAAAAAGCGATCGAAATGGAAGCGCAAAAGGGCGCGGAGTAAGGCAACAAAATGCTGGGACGGCCCGGTACCGTAGCTTGAAGGGCAACAATGGGAGTTACGCTCGCATCTGCAATCGCCACGGGTCCATGCTACCCGTCCAGGGACGCAGGCGGGTCGTGTCCACGATACGCTTCAGCAAGGGGCCGGTATGGCGGGCAAAAATCGTGAGAGATTCGTCGGAGTATCGGTAATGGCCACCCGGTGGTGTGGGAGGTATGGCCTTCTGGGTAACCACAAAAGGAAGGACGCTAAAGGCGGATTGACCTATCCATGCGCCGATAGCAAAGAAGCAGCGCCGCGTGACAAAGGGCACCGTTGATTGTCCCCGATTGATTGTCCTCGATCACGGTTTGGACTACAGTCAGCCATGAATCGCTCGTTTTTCGGCAAATGACGGCGCAGCGATGATGGACCTGTTCGGCAGGATGGCCATTCCGTATAAATGGGAGAGGAAATGAAAGTCAAAATAAAAGATCTGCAAGTCTCTATGGATCTGGGCAACAACGGCATCCGGCTCGCCGTGAACGACAATGATGAAGAATTTCTGGGGAACCTCTATATCGGCAAGGCCCATGTGGTTTGGTGCAAAGGGAAGACGCAGAAGGCCAACGGAATCAAGAAAACCTGGCCGGACTTCATAGCGGCTTTTGATACGGCACCGGTTGTAGCCGATACCTCGCCAAAGAAAGGCCGTAAACGCCGTTAATGCAAAGGCGGGCAGGGGCAGTGTGCGAGGGAAAGCCATTGCCTGCATGCTTGGCGGAAGGATACGGTGACATGCGAACTGCTTGACGGGGCATCAATGATGGCTGTCTTAGAAGGTGAATTCGCTGACGTGTTCGATTGGGCCGTCGTTCGCCTTGCGACGTTGTTTCCGGCCTCGGCCTCGCAGGCGCGGTTGCTTTTTGGTTCGGTCTCACTCCTCACAAAGGACCGTCCACGCCCGCCCATTGTTCAAAAGCCGGACTGTCACAAGCTAAAGGGTAGGAACGGCAAGATCTTCTTCAAGCGGACGGTCCTAAGCGCGCGCGATGCCGTAGACTGGTATCGCAAAGCTGGCCCGAATGGCATGACAACGCCCATTCCGACTGAACCAAGAGAAGTCGAAAGGAACACAGACGGTATTCCCCTCACGCCAACCTCATTCGAGGATGATCCGCAGTGGCCTACCCTTGGCGTACCTCTTGGCACCGATCTGTTCTCGAATGCAGGCGGTCCCGGTGATCCGGCACCGTTCCGCGGTTCCGGAGCACCGCGCATCCACCGTCGCTTTGGCGACAATGCGGGCTTCGAAGCCGTTACCAGTGACGGCTCGGCTATCAGCTTCTTAAGGCGCCGTCTTCACTTTGATCTCTCGGACTATACTGAATATCTTGGCGGGCTGGTTCTTGTCGTTCCTGACCCCATTCTGCGCCGCGTCCAGCACTTCCTGGTTCCTGAGATC
>JAJYPQ010000540.1 GCA_021795255.1 Pseudomonadota bacterium | reverse complement strand
TTTACCCGCATACACCGTTCATCGTGAACCGGTGCTATTGAGGTGAGAGGAGTTATAGCCATGCGTAAAAAGAACCCAGTAGTGGCCGGTATCCAAGCCGGCTTTACCTTGATCGAGTTGATGGTCGTGATCGCGATCATCGGCATATTGGCGGCCATCGCCATTCCCCAGTATGAAAAGTACATCGTGACCTCCAAGGCCCAGGACGTGGCGCAGAACTTCCATGGCGCCATTACGGCTGCGACCAGCGCCGTGTCCGCGGCCCAAGCCGGCCAGTCCACGCTGATTGCGGCCGCTGAAACCCAGGGTACGGCCGCTGCGGCACTCACGCCGAGCGCGACCGTGGACACGCCGGTCTTAAGCTATACGGCGGGCGACCCCGCGGCGAGCGGCACGACTGGCGCTTCGCCAATCAATTTTGCTTATATCGGGAGCTCCGGTACCGCAGTTGATACTACACCGACCGACTGCGGTGAGGTCGATGTCGTAGGGGAGTCGCCACCTACGGGCATGAATAAGGGCGCCTGGGTCGAGGCCGGCATCACGCAGCCGATCTTCATATCGATTGGTGTGGGCACGACCTGCAGTGCTAACGTTACTCTCGGTCAGGATATCGTCAATGCGGTGGTCGGTGACGGCTCGACCTCCGCCGTGGCGGGGAAGGACGCGGCCGGTAATACGGTTGCGGCGTGCGTCGACACGGGGGCCTACTGCCAGACCAACGTCGGCCCGAATGGTTCTGTGACCCCGTAAGGCTTAACATGTAGGTGTTTTCAGGGGGGGCGCGAGGTTTGCGCCCTCTTTTCTTTTTGTCGTTGCGGTGCTATCAAGGCTTTGCGTGGCTGCTCACAATCTCCGGTCCTTCGAATCCTCTTTTCTTGAGGTCGGATTTCATCCACTCGGCAAAGGCCTTGATGTTTAAAACCTTCGCGCGCTCTTCCGCGTTGGCATCGGCGCCCGATAGCGTCTTTAGTTCGCCCTCGCATAAGGTTGCAATCGAGTAGGCCACAAGGCCGAACACGGCGAATTCCGAACTGACAGGAAGGCCGTAGGCCGTCTCTAAAATCTCACCCATGCGCGTGTAGGCCTTATAAAGCGGGTTGGCGACCGACATGTAGCCTACTTTCCGCACATCGAAGACATGATTTCGGCCTAATTTCCTCTCATTCCATCCAACCGCGCCCACCTAGCCCTTCGCGAGGCGCGCCTGGCGCTCCAAGGCGCGACGCGAGAGCGTCTCCATCCGCTGAAGTAATCGTTTGGCTTCATGGTATTGGCGTGAACCTTCCCCATAGATCTTCGCCTCTTCCGGCCCCAGACGGTGATTCACGGTCTTGCCACCCACCTTATACGGCCACTCGAAGTACGGTCCGTGACGCTGGGCCGGGTCGTGGGCGCAGGGGCAGGTGGGTCGTCCGCACTTCAGTGTGCGATGGAGGACCGTACCCTTGCAGAAGAAGCCCAATTGCATGAGCTCCGCCTTCAGGACGTCGAACTCGCGCGCGTAGCGGGCGAGGATCTTGTCTTGGGTGGTGCGTGGCTTCATGGAATGCTTGACATCGGCTATTGTTGTCGGTGTTGTTCCCGACAACATCGACGCTGTCAAGGGGGTGCTCCTCTGACCACGCGACGCTCATCTCAGGACGTGACGCTTCTCTCCCAGGTCATCGGCCCGCTGCCGATCATCAACAGTGTTCTCGAGAGGCTCCAGCTTAACCGCAGCTTCGAGCGATTTGTGCCAGGCCACGATAAGCGCCTGCGGCTGGCTCCCGCCCTCGGGATCGGGGTGTTGTTGCGCAACATCCTGATCGAACGCGAATCCCTCTACGCGTTGCACGAGTGGGCCGGCCGGTTCGATGAGTCCCTCCTGGGGCTGCCCGAGGGCGCGGCGTGCCTTCTCAATGACGATCGCGTGGGCCGCGCCCTCGATGCCCTGTTCCTGGCGGACCGCGCCGCCTTGTTGACGGATATCGTGGTGGGTGCCGTGCAGGCCTTCGATGTCGATTTGTGCGAGCTGCACAACGACAGTACGACCGTGACGTTCACCGGGGACTACGCGGCAGCCACCGGGGGGCCGATCCGGCACCGACCGACCCATCGCATCACTCACGGCCACAATAAGGTTACCGCATCCTTTGGATCTTCAGTTCCCTGAAGGCCGCCCAAGACCGCGCCGCCCGTCAGGCGCGTATCGACCGCGCTCTCGAAGAGCTGGAGCGCCTGCGCGGGCGTTTGGGTGCGCCGAAATCCCGACTGACGACGCGCCGGCGTATCGAGGACGCCATCGAAGGGGTTCTCGCGACCGGCGGGACGGGTCGATGGATCACCGTCACCCGTAAAAGAGTACGCTTATGAACAAGCCGTGTTGCCCGTATTGCGGGGTACCCATCGACTTGGCCGCATTCCGTTTTGCGAACGCGCCGCATAACCCGGGCGCGAGGCGCGGCCCGACTGAAATACTGAATAGGGACCCACGACTCGAGAACAAGTCACTCCTAGAAGAAGGAGGAAACCGCGCGATAGGCTACCCAACAAGCTATGCGGGGACATTCGACCAATTCGTGCACTCGGCGCTCATGGCGCCGCTTTTGGGTCTCACAAACAATCCCGCCATCCCCGCAAGAGTCAGGACGATATTTGATATAGCCGCAAACCTTGTGCTTTACAGCTGGTTTGTGCGCGAGTTCGCGGCCGTCGGCATCCTCATGGGCTATGTTGCCCTGGAGGCCGCGTTACGAGATACGAGCGAAACATCTAAGATGCTCGGGACGCTCATCAAAGAAGAGCTGGATCAGGAAGCCCTAGAGAACGTCATCATGAGAGAAAGCATTATCGGGGTCTTTGGGGGTCCGGAGGGAACTCCTTGGGAGCACAGTGGCTGGCTTTGCCAGAATCGTCTTGAGGAATGGCAGCGTCAGGTTTCCGAGGCGGCGCAACTGCGCAACGCCCTGGCGCACGGGGACGAGGAGCTTTTGCGCGAGGCCACCTGCGATGAGGCTGGCAGCCGGCTTCAGTTTATTGGGGAGATGATTAACCGGATCTGCGGGGGCGACTTTCCGAAACTCAAAGCCGCGCCCGAGGCGGGGTGAGCGAGGCGGCGTTCAGACACCCCTCACTTCCTTGAGAAGATCGGGGTGGCGATCCAGCACCTTGAGAAGTTTCACAAGGGCCAACGG
>JAJYPQ010000539.1 GCA_021795255.1 Pseudomonadota bacterium | reverse complement strand
CCGTCACCGCCCAAACCGGATTTCCGTCACGCATTTCCACTGTCAGCATGACTATGCTCTGGAGGTTTTGGTGAAAACTCGCAAACTTTACAGATGGGCATCACTTGCCGGCCTTGCGTTGAGCGGCTGTCAATTGGGAAATCCGGGACCCACGACCCCCATACCGCAAGGGTCGATCACGGGATACGTCGTCAGTGCCGGACCCGTGGCCGGCGCGTCGGTGTCCGTGCTTGGGCAAGGGGGCGTCCTTGCGGCCACGCGCACGGACGACAGCGGGCACTTCACGGTGGCGGTTCAAAGCCTCGATACGACCTTGGAGGTGGTCGCAAGCGGGGGCTCCTATGGCAACGCCGCGGGCCGCAATGTCCAATCCGGCGTCTTGCGCACGACCGTTTCCTATGCGCCGGGTAGCACCGAGGCGGTAGCCATCACCCCCATGACGAATGCCGTGGTGGCAGCCGAAGGCTATTTTCAGGGACAGGGATTGTCCGCGCCCGCGGCATTCGCGCGCGCCGATACCGTGTTTACGGATTGGCTCGGCTTCGATCCGGTGACCACGCAACCGGTGCTTGCTTCGGATGTCGGCGCCGGTACGCAGACCCTGAGCGCGGGCCTGCGCTACGGGCTTGTGCTGGCGGCTCTCACGCAATGGGCGCACGCCAACGTGAGCCAAACGCAGACGGCGACGGAAGTTATGGCCGCGGATGTCGCCTATGACGGGCTGCTAAACGGTACCGGCGCCAGCGGCGCGCTTATGCTTGGGTCGCTTGCGCTATCGGCCGATACCTATCGTCAGGGGCTCGCGGATGCCCTTTTGCAGGTTGCGGCATCGGCTCCGCCCGGGTCTGCGGATGCCCTTTCCGGGCCCAATTCCGCGGCGCTCCTGGCCTATGCGCAAGCGCTTGCCGAATCGACGTCGCCGCTTTTCGGCACGCTTGCACCGCCGTCTTTTGGCGGCAACACGCTCGCCTTGACGATGGCGCCCTTGCCGGCGTGGACCCACGGAACGGTAGTGGCAAGTGGATCCGTGACCGATCCTTATGGGCTGCCGGTGACGGTCACGATCGCCATGGATGGACAGCTTTACCAGACGGTGACCACGACATCGTCGTTTGCCTTTGCCATCAATACCAGTGCGCTCAGCAATGCCATGCATAGCGTGTCCGTCACCGCGCAGGACGCGGCCGGCGATGCGGCCTCTTATCAGGGGTCGATGGGCATCGATAACGCCCCGCCGCAGGCCTGCGTGACGGTGTTTCAGCCGATCATAGGCGGTGTCCTGGTCGCAGGTCAGTGGCAGGACATATCGGGGGTCGTGGCGGGGAGCGCCGACGGTGCCGCGCTTGCCATAACCCCAGGTATCTGGGAGGTGGAGGTGCCGACGCCCATACCCTCGCCGCTCGTGGTGGCCATGACTGACGCGGCGGGCAATGAGCAAAGTTTTTCGTGGGCCTTGAGCGGCACGTCCAATCCCGCGCCGTGCCCCTGAGGGTATGCCCGCGGCTGATTGACGAACTACGATGACCGGGGTAGCGTCATGGCCATGCTTGGCACGGATGCCAGGCATGGCTCCCACCTCAAGTCAAGGACGAACTGTGCATGGAAACTCTTGCCATCCCGTTGCCCGCCAACCTTCCGCCCGATGTGTGCACGGAGATCAGCAAGCGCGCCTGCTATTGCGACACCGCGATCCTGAAATCCCGTTATCACCAGGATTCAAATTGTCTCGAGATCGATCTGCAGGGCTCGGGCGCTAGTGGCGATGTGGCGGCCAAGCTCGAAAACCTTATCGGAAAGATGCAGGTCGAGCGCCTGGCGGTCATCCCAAAAATCCTACGCGAGCGGTCCCGGGAATCGGGCCAGTTCTTTGCCGAAGCCTATAAAGAACTTGCCGAACGAGGCGATGTGTGGGCCTCTGGCCAAGGTACGGTGGGTCGGAGCGGGGCCTTCATGCGCCTCATGAATTGCCTCGACGGCGCGCTCGAGCGTCTTGCGGCGCGCGAATTTCAAGCTATATCCCAGTCCTACAATTCGCTTGTCCCAAGCGACTGGTTGCGGCGCTCCGGATACTTCGGGTCGTTTCCTCATTCGGTGACCTTCGCCGTGCATTTGAAGGAAGACTTTGATGCAATCGAGCGATTCGGCCAGCGCCATCGTCACGGAGAAAATCCGGTGTTTGAGGGGGTAAACGAGATCGCATCCCCTGAATACTGTCTATCCCCGGCCGTGTGCTATCACACCTATGGCGCGCTCATGGGTCAAAATGTCCCAGCGGGCACAATCGCCGCCTTTACCGCCCACGGGCGGTGCTTTCGTTACGAATCAAAGAATCTCGCGGGCCTTGATCGCCTATGGGAGTTTTCCATGCGCGAGATAGTGTGGCTGGGCGCGCGCGATGAGGTTTTGGCGGCACGGGAGAAAGCCATAAACGCCATGTGGCAACTGGTCGATCTTCTGGACCTTTCGGCCAGGATAGAAACTGCATGCGATCCGTTTTTCGCAAGCGACTTTCCATCTTTGCGCTTCTTTCAGCTGGCCAATGACTTAAAGTATGAGTTAAAGGTGGATACGGCCCCGGACCAATCGGTTGCGTGCGCCTCGTTCAATTATCACGAGCGGTTTTTCGGGACGCGCTTTGAGATCGGTGCCGGCGATGGACAGCCGGCCCACACGGGGTGCGCGGCGTTTGGCCTCGAGCGGCTTTTGTACGCGTGCATTTGTCAGCACGGGTTTAAGCACGCGATGGAACTTATGGAGAACGCCGCCGGCCGTATGTAGGCGCGGGTTTTGTGGCCGGCAGTTATGCAGACACAAGGAGAGCGTGGTGCAAGAAAGTCGGATGGCGGCAGGCGGTATGGACGCAAAGTCTGCGGAGTTTTTTGAAGAGGTTGTGAATCCGGATTTCGATGAGGCAAGCGCGCTCATGCGTGCCAACTGGACGCCGCCTTGCTGGGTGTACGAACGCGATCTTTTGGCAATGCACATCCTAAGGCCGACCGCCGATCCGTCGATGGCAATCGGCCTGCGCGCGAAAAACGGCGATCTCGCCTCGTATCTCGCCTTCGTGCCCCTCACCCTGCGTGTCCATGGGCACCTCTATCGCGGCGTGTTCGCCAGCTTTTTTACGGTGTCGGGACGCTACCGGCGCCATGGCCTGAGTGATCGCCATCAGGGGCTCATGCTGGATC
>JAJYPQ010000538.1 GCA_021795255.1 Pseudomonadota bacterium | reverse complement strand
GGACTGTCCGGGTTCGCTGAGTGTCCCATCGAGCGGCACATTGACCGCCGAGCGGTAATTGATACCGACCCCGACCGTACCCCACCGGCCCAAGGCCCCCACATGCGCGCCGACCTGATCCCCGGAGCCGCTTACGGTAGCAAGCGGTGTCCCGAGCACCGTGCGATGCGCGTCATAGTAGTCGGCCCCGGCGTCCACGGCCACCGGACCGAAGCGGTACGAGAAGCTTGGCGCGACGTCGAAAAGACGCAGTTGCGTGTAGGTCGGCGCGAGCGCTGACGCCGCTCCCTGCGCGAGCGCCGGAAAAGTTTGTGCGGGCCATGCGATCTGCAGCCCATAAGGTTCATTTATACCAAACCCGAAACGTGCGTGTGGCGCGATCTTGTCCGACCAGAACAAATTGGGCATCGTTTGCCAGTGCGGAGTGGTCGCGATTACGGTCCCTGTGCCGCCCGCCGGCGTCACCTGTGTGTGGTCGTAGATTCCCTGCAGACCGAGATCATATCCCCCTTTGTGAAAGGCCATGGCCGCGGGATTATAGGCCAGTGCACCGAAACTATTGGTGTTCGCCACGAGGGCGTCGGACTCGCTGAGTCCAGTGATCGAGAGCTCCGAAATGGCAAAGCCCGACGCGTGGGCGACACCGAGGCTGGTAGCCGCGATGAGAAGTGCGGGCGCCAGGGTCGATCGAGAACGCATATAAGTGTCTCCTAATGTTGTATGGAGTCTTCCAGAAAGTTTGGCTTATGACGGCCCTTTCGCGAGGTGGCGCAGGCCACTTATCGTCTCCCTCTTGCATATTGACAGGAAGGGGACGCTTAGGGAATATTGCCCCGTCTGTTTGCGTCGGGAGTTCCCTACAAAACGATTCTAAAGAAAAAAGACACGGAGATGCGAACGACGCGGCACCCTGCCGCCTTTCGTGATTTATGTCCAATTAGGAGGACATCATGGTGAGCACTAAGAAGTGGGCGCTGGCCTCGGCCGTTGCGGCCGCCATAGCCCTACCCGCTACCGCAATGGCGACCACCGCCGGTTATTTTCAACTCGGATACAGCACCATCAGCAATGGCATGGCCGGTGCCAGTGCCGCGCTTCCGCAAGACAGCATGATCCAGGCCACCAACCCCGCCGGCATCGCGATGGTGGGTAACCATCTGGATCTGGGTGTCGCCGGTTTCTGGCCCGTTCGCGGCTATGCGGCAGGTGGCATGGCGGGCCAGACATATCCCAAGCCCGGCAGTTACGGCAGCAGCACGGATTTCTTTCTGATTCCGCACATCGGCTATAGCCAGAAGCTGAGCAGAAACAACTATGTTGGTGTCGCGCTGTATGGTAACGGCGGTATGAACACCAACTATCATGCGGGGCCCTTTTACAGCGGGCAGACGGGCGTCAATCTCACGCAGATGTTCCTGCAATTGACCTACGCCCGCCGTTTCCTGCGTCATGACGCCGTCGGTTTGAGCTTGATCTACGCCTATCAGCGTTTCAGCGCGGACGGCTTGAACAATTTCGAGGGCTTCTCGGCGAGCCCCAACAACATGACCGGCAAAGGTGTCGCCACTTCCGACGGAGTCGGTGTCAAGGTGGGTGGCCAGTTCCGGGTCCTCCCGGGTTTGGATGTCGGTATCGCTTTCTCGCCGCGCATGACGATGTCGAAGTTCTCCAAGTACTCTGGCCTCTTTGCCAATCAGGGCCGCATGGACATCCCGGCCAATGGTGTCGTGGGTCTGGCCTTCAAGCCAACCAACCGCCAGGCGATCGCCTTCGATTTCCAGCGAATTTTCTATGGGGACGTGCCGGCTATCGGCGATCCGACCATCATCACCGGTTCTCCGGGCACCGCCCCGAATCTGGTGTCTGGCCCGTTCGGTTCGACCAATGGCTCGGGCTTTGGTTGGCAGGATATCGATGTCTACAAGATCGGCTATCAGTACCGGGCGACCCGCAATACCACATGGCGTGTCGGCTTTGCCTATAACAACCAGCCGATTCAACAAAACCAGCTCCTGCTGAACCTCCTGGCCCCGGGCGTCATTCAGCGTCATGTCACAGCCGGTGTGACGGTGCGGACCGCGCGTCATCAGGATGTGAGCATAGCCGCCATGTACGGCCTGCCGCAGGCCCTCTACGGCAATGCCCCTGGTGCTTTTGGGGGTGCGCCGATCAAGATTGAGATGCACGAGTACCAGCTCGAGGCGAACTGGGGATGGAAGTTCTAACAAAAAGAGCGCTTGTCATTCACATCATGTGAACGTTGGAGGGGGGCCTAGCGCCCCCCTTTTTCTCTTAAACGCTCAAAGAACAGGGGTGATTCATGGAGAAGAAACAGTGGTTGGGATGTTGCTTGGCGGCAGGGCTTACCGTGAGCGCGGTGGCCGTTGCGCATGTGCGCTATAAACCCTTCATCCTGGGCCATCAGGCCGCGGGTTCGGAGGCCATGACGCAGGTCGTGACGGCCACGCGCAAGGCCCTGACGACGAATGGTTTCCATGTCGTCGGTCAGTATGTACCGTTTCGGCGTACGACCATCGTGTGCGCCACCTATCCCGAGATGTTGAATGCCGCGGCGCATGCCAAGAATGGCGGCTTTGGCGCGGTTGAGCGGATATCGATCACGAAGGTCGATGGCAGCTGGCAGGTCTCGTACGTGAACCCGGCCTATCTGGCGGTCGCCTATGGCCTGCACCCCTTGCCCAAGACCGAAGCGGCCTTGAAGATGGCGCTGGGGGCCAAGACCCCGTTCGGCTCCCGGCACGGACTGACGCGTGACGACCTAAAGCCTGGTAATTATCATTACGCGCTCTTCATGCCGTATTTCAACAATGTGGACCATGTGCGCCGGTTTCCGAACCACGCGATGGCGGTGAAGACGATCCGCGCGAACCTCATGAAGCACGTGGGGACGTCGTCGTTCGTTTATGAAGTGAATGTCCCGGGGACGCCCAAGCCGACCACGGTCTTCGGTTTTGGCATCAAGAAAGGCAAGGGTGGCGATCGCCATATCCTGCGTCTCATCGATGCCCACCGCTACCGCGGCTACGCCTATCTCCCCTATGAGATGATGGTCGTCGGGCGGCGGGTCATCGCCCTGCGCCCCCGCTACCGTATCGCCGTCAATTTCCCCGATACCTCCATGATGGGCTCGCATGGCTTCATGAACATCATGAGCGCCCCAGGCGCCAT
>JAJYPQ010000064.1 GCA_021795255.1 Pseudomonadota bacterium | reverse complement strand
GAATGCGCCCATTTCGGCACTCACCCTTTTCAAGGAATTTAAGGCATGGCCATCGAACGTACGCTCTCCATTATCAAGCCGGACGCGGTTGGGAAAAACGCCGTTGGGGCGATCTACGCCCGTTTTGAGAAGGCGGGGTTGCGGATCATCGCGGCCCGTATGATGCACCTGACCCGGGCCCAGGCGGAGGGGTTTTATGCCGTTCACAGGGAGCGGCCGTTTTTTGCAGATCTCGTCACCTTTATGAGCTCGGGTCCGGTCATGATTCAGGTGCTCGAGGGAGAGCAGGCGATCGCCAAGAATCGCGAGGTGATGGGGGCGACCAACCCCAAGGCAGCGGCGCCCGGCACGATACGCGCCGACTTCGCGGCCAGTATAGACGAGAACGCCGTACACGGGTCGGACGGTCCCGATACGGCGCGCGCCGAGATCGCCTACTTTTTCGCGGATATGGATATTTGTCCGCGTACTCGCTAGGAGGATAGTCTGGAGGAGACGGGCTTTGTGAACTTGCTGGGCTTGGATCGGGCCGGTCTCACGGATTTCATGAGACAGATGTCCGAACCCGCGTTTCGCGCGCAACAGATTTTTCCCTGGATACACCAGCGCGGGGTGACGGAATTCGCCGCTATGACTAATATCGGTAAGGCCCTGGCCGGGCGCTTGAGCGATCGAGCGCGGATAAGCCTTCCCGAGATCGTGACCGAGCACTTGTCGCTTGATGGGACAAGGAAATGGGTCTTGCGACTCCATGACGGTAATGCGATCGAAACCGTGTTTATCCCGGAGGCCGACCGCAACACCCTTTGTATTTCGTCGCAGGTCGGGTGCGCCCTCGATTGTGCCTTTTGCGCTACCGCCCAGGAGGGATTTAACCGGAACCTGACGGCGGCCGAGATCGTAGGCCAGGTGTGGCTTGCCGAACACATCCTGCGGCAACGCCAAGAGGGGGCGGGGCGGGTTATCACGAATGTGGTCTTTATGGGTATGGGCGAGCCGCTTTTGAACCTGAAAGAGGTCGGTCCTGCGATTAGGATACTTTTGGACGATCTTGCCTACGGACTCTCGCGCCGGCGGGTCACGGTCAGTACCGCAGGCGTAGTACCTCACATCGACCGCTTGCATGAGGTCGCACCGGTCAGCCTCGCAGTCTCCTTGCACGCCCCAGACGATGCCTTGCGCACGACGCTTGTACCGCTCAATAAGAAGTATCCCATCGCGGAGCTCCTGGAGGCCTGCCGCCGGTATGTGGCGCGGGATCCGCGCCGTCGCATCACCTTCGAGTACGCGATGTTGGCGGGCGTCAACGATAGCCAAGAGCAGGCGCGTGCCCTGGCGCGTCTGTTGCGGAGCGTGCCTTCGAAGATCAATTTGATTCCGTTCAACCCGTTTCCGGGTACGCGTTTCGAGCGCTCCTCGGATTCGGTGATAGACGCGTTTCGGGATATCCTTCTTGCATCCGGCATCGTGACTATGACCCGGCGCACGCGTGGGGACAGTATTCGGGCGGCCTGTGGGCAGCTTGCCGGGGTGGTTAAGGAGCGGCCTCGCCGCGTGGTACCTATTCATGTTTCGTAAAAAGCTTGTTTGGATCGTGGTTTTTCTGGGCGCGTTGGGGGGTTGCGCGAGCGGCCCTAGACTGACCCCCCAGTCTCATAAGCTCGTCCAGTTGCGGACCGCGCTCGGTGTCGGTTATATGCGTCAGGGGCAGTTGGGTTTGGCGCGTAATGAGCTGGCGCAGGCCTTAGCCATCGATCCCACCGACGCCGCCGCCTTGAGTGCAATGGCGATCGCCGAGGAACGGCTCCGCGAACCCGCCAAGGCGGCGCACTATTTTCGGAAGGGCTTGTCCCTGCACCCGCACGATGGCAGCCTACAGAACAACTATGGGGCGTTTTTGTGCGGGCAAGGGGATGTGAAGCGCGCGATCCGGCACTTTAAGGCGGCTCTGCATTCGCCGCTTTATGCAACGCCTCAGATAGCCGATCTCAATATGGGCGTGTGCCTTTTGAAGACGCCCCAGAGAAAGGCTGCCATTCATTACTTTCACAGGGCCCAGGCCCTGGCCCCGGCTTTGGCAGGGCCTTATTATTACTTGGCGCAGATGCGCTATAAAAGCCACGAATGGCATCGGGCCGCAGCCGACCTTCATCAATATTTGCAACTGACTCGGAGTGCCCAAGGCCTCTTTCTGGGGGTGAAGATCGGGCGCGCGCTTGCCGATAAAAAGCTCATCCGGTTTTGTGCCACGCGGCTCTTGGATGATTATGGGCATACCGTTCAGGCGCGCACCGTCGAGGCCTGGCAGCGACGGGGGCAGCTCTTTGGACACCCGTGACGCCACGAACGACGCGGCCGTGAATCCGGGCGAGCGCCTGAAAGCGGCGCGCGAGCGGGCCGGGTGGTCGATCGAACAGGTGGCCTTGAAGCTGCGGCTGTCGGTAGCGCAGGTCGCGGCCCTCGAGAAGGGCGAACGCGAGGGCTTGCCGCCGGCCGCCTATGTCCGCGGCTATTTGCGCAGTTACGCGCAGCTATTGGGGCTCGATCCCCAGGAGTTCGCCAAGGCGCGTGCCAGTGTTGGCTCCCCGGCGGAGACGCAAAGGCCCACGGTGGGCCCCAGGACGAAATTGCCATGGGAGACCTTAGCGTACGCCTTGTTCGTCGTAGGCCTCGCGGCCGTGGTGGTTTGGTGGCGTATGGACAACAGGGGTGCGCCCACGAGGCCGGCCCAAGACACCGTGTCGTCTGTGGAGGCGATCGGCGCGTTGCCCCCGCGCTTACGGTCGCTTGCGATACCCGGAGCGAGCGATGGCCAATTGAGCGAATTCCCGCTGCGGCGTGGGCCGCTTATGGCGCGTTCTTCGGCGGCACACGCCCCGGGCCGTCCCATAAGGCACGTCCCGGTGAGCGGCGCGCCCGCCTCGCAGCCGCCCGCGACACGTCAAGTCGCTCCGAGCAGGAAGGCGTTCGCCCGAAGGGTCGTGCCGCCATCGAAAATGCCCGCAAAGGGCGTCCTGACCCCTGGAGTGAAGATCGCGACCGGGGTGGCCCGTCTTCCGGCTTCGGCGCCTAGCGCTGTACCGAACCCCGGAGGATTGATAAGCTTACCGCAAGGTCGTCATTACACGACCTTGCACATCAGGGCGACGTCCGGTGCCGTCCGGATCTCGGTGCGCGATGCCAAAGGGACGCGACTATTGGCGGCCCGTATTGCGGCCGGCCACGGCGTCCGTGTCGTTGGTTTGCCGCCGTTTAGTGTGGCATTGAGCCGATCCCGTGGGGTCTTCATGACGGTCGGCGGGCGTGCGGTGGCCATCCCCTCGGTCCGTAATGGACGCCGTTTACGGGTCACAGTCGATCAATAGGTGGGATAATTCTATGCATGAGACGACACAGATTATACGCCGTAAGAGCCGCGCCATCCGCGTGGGACGGGTGACCGTAGGTGGGGATGCCCCCATTAGCGTCCAGAGCATGACCAATACCGATACCTGCGATGTCGCGGCAACCGTAGCACAAATCCAGCGCCTGGTGGCGGCCGGGGCCGATATCGTCAGGGTGTCGATTCCGACGATGGAGGCCGCCCAGGCCTTTGCACAGATTCGTAAACAGGTCGATGTCGCGCTTGTGACCGATATCCATTTTGATTATCGCATCGCCCTCGAGGTCGCGAAGCTCGGGGCCGACTGCCTGCGGATCAACCCCGGTAATATCGGGCGAGAGGATCGGGTTCGGCAAGTCGTCGATGCCGCCCGCGACCGCGGCATCAGTATCCGTGTCGGGGTCAATGCCGGCTCGCTTGAGAAGGATTTACAGAAGAAATACGGGGAGCCTAACTCCGATGCCCTAGTCGAATCGGCGGAAAGGCATATGGAGATTCTCGAGCGCCTCAATTTCCGGGATTACAAGATCAGCCTCAAGGCCTCGAACGTCGCTATGACGGTCGCAGCTTACCGCAAGCTTGCGACCATGACCGAGCAACCCTTGCATCTTGGCATTACCGAGGCCGGGGCGCTGCGCGGCGGCACCGTCAAATCGGCGATCGGTCTTGGCATGCTCTTGGCCGAGGGTATAGGCGACACATTGCGGGTGTCCTTGGCGGCCGATCCCGTCGAGGAGGTCAAGGTCGGTTTCGAGATCCTGAAAAGCCTCCAATTGCGCAAGAAGGGCGTGAACCTCATTGCCTGCCCCTCGTGTTCGCGGCAGGAGTTCGACGTCATAGGAACGGTAAACGCCCTTGAGGCACGGCTCGAGGACATTCAAGAGCCCATCGATGTGGCGGTGATAGGATGTGTCGTCAACGGGCCCGGGGAGGCGAAAGAGGTGCAGGTCGGCCTAGCCGGGGGTTCGCCCAATCTGCTCTATAAGGACGGCAAGCCGCATGGCAAGGTGAATAATGCCGATCTGGTCGATACGCTTGAGCGGGCCGTGCGCGAGGAACTGAAGCGACGTGCCACGGCCGCCCCGATCATCCCGATCAAAGCCCTGCCCTGAGGATCGCTTGAATCGCCAAATCGCCGGGGTACGGGGTGTCAACGCCTTATTGCCCCATGACGCGGCGACGTGGGCCGCCGTAGAGGAGCTCGCACGCTCGGTGCTGGCGGCTTATGGCTACGCGGAGATCCGGTTGCCGGTGCTTGAGCGCACCGAGCTCTATGCCCGGGCCGTGGGCGAGGTCACAGACATCGTCGAGAAGGAGATGTATACCTTTCTCGACCGCAACGGCGAGAGCCTGAGTCTGCGCCCCGAGGGGACGGCAGGCTGTGTTAGGGCCGGCATCGAAGCTGGCCTTTTTCATAACCAAACCCAACGGTTGTGGTACCAAGGCCCGATGTTCCGGCACGAGCGGCCGCAGAAGGGGCGTTACCGGCAGTTCCACCAGTTGGGGGTCGAGGCCTACGGCATGCGCGGGCCCGAAATAGAGGCGGAGCTGATCCTGCTCGGCGACCGGCTGATGCGAACGCTTGGGGTCAAGGCCCGCTTGCTATTGAATTCCCTGGGGACTGCGGCATGTCGGGCCCGTTATCGGGAGGCCCTTGTTCAGTATCTAGAGGGCCATGCCGCGGCGCTGGATGAAGACAGTACGCGGCGCCTTAAGAGGAACCCCCTGCGGGTGCTCGACAGTAAGAATCCGGACATGGCAGAAGTTCTTGCCGCAGCCCCAAAGATCGGGGATTATCTCGATGCGGATGCAAAGGCCCACTTCGAGCGATTGACGGACCAGCTTTCGGTCCTGGGCGTGAATTTCGCGGTGGCCCCGCGTTTGGTGCGCGGGCTCGATTATTACACGCACACGGTCTTCGAGTGGGTCTCGGGGGACCTGGGCGCCCAGACCGCGATATGTGCCGGCGGACGCTACGATGGGCTTGTGGCCGAGTTGGGTGGGGCGCCGACGGCGGCGGCCGGCTTTGCCATCGGACTTGAGCGGTTTATGACCCTTGTCACGAAGGTTCCGGCAAGCGATGCGCCCGATGTGTTCGTGATGACGCCTGCGGCCTTAAACGGGTCGGCCCTGGTGCTGGCGGAGTCGTTGCGCAACGCAGGGCTGCGGGTCGAGGTTCATCTCGCCGGGGCCAGTCAAAAGAGCCAAATGAAGCGGGCGCAGGAAAGTCGGGCGCGATGTATCGTGCAGGCGCAAGACGAGGAAGCGGTGGTGGTGGTCTGCGCCGGCCGCAATGAGGGCACTGTGCCCTGGACGGACGCCGTGACACGCGTCACAAAGGCCTTGGAGGCGAAGACGAAACACGATGACAAATGACCTGATCCAAGACGAGTGGGCGGAGATTAAGTCGTTCCTCCAAAAGTATGGCCGGCTGGTCGTATATGGCCTCCTGGCGGCAGCCATCGTGGTCGGCGGCGTCTTCTATTATCACCGTTACGAGGCGCGTCGCTCCTTGCTCGCGGCCGCTTTGTACAACGAGATGCTGGAGGCGACTAGCCAACAGCGCCCGGGCTTGGCGACGGTCGCGGGCCACAAGCTTGAGCACAGCTTCGCTGCGACCCCTTACGCCGGGCAGGGCGCGCTGCTCCTTGCGCGACTCGATTACGAACAAAATCGCATCCCGGGGGCGATCGCCAATCTCAAGTTCGCGGCCCATCATGCACGCGAATGGACTATCCGGACCGTGGCGCGCTTACGACTGGCCGATCTGTTGCTGGCCCAAGGCCATCCCCATAAGGCGTGGGTTTACGCCAATATCGCGCGGCCTTACGGGTTTAAGGCCATGGTCTTGGGGCTTAAGGCCCAGATATTGGCGCGCGAAGGCAAAAATGCGGCGGCCTATCAGACCTTTGGAGAGGCGATCAAGTTGGCGCCCAAGAAGTCGACCCTAACCGTCTTATGGCGCCGTGAGCAGGCCCAACTTCCGGTGTCTCCATGAGAAATGTGGCGATCCTTGCGCTCCTGCTTTTAGTG
Organism: Pseudomonadota bacterium; assembly: GCA_021795255.1. The sequence continues at coordinate 7,469 of JAJYPQ010000064.1, read as the reverse complement.
GGCGCCTGTGGTCTTTTTAGCAGCCATAGCAATCTCCCCCGCCCCCATCGCCTGACCGCCTTTAAGCCCGCCCTAAAAGTCGCGCGCGTATGGTCGCATGAGGCGGGCAACGGAACCGGCGGCTACGATCTGATCTTGCGCCCAGGCTTGGCGCAGGGGACGATTTATGTCGCGAGCGAAAACGGAGTGGTTGCGGCCTATCGTGCCCGTAGTGGTCGCCGAGTATGGCATAAACACCTCAAGGCTCACGTCACAGGCGGTGTTGGTGTCGGTCAAGGTCTGGTGGCGGTCGCGACGCGACGCGGCCGGGTGCTGGTCTTGAAGGCGAAGAACGGGGCGATGGCGTGGCGGGCGCAAGCCCCGAGCGAGGTTTTAGCATCCCCCACCATCGGGCCGCACGGTGTCTATGTGGCGTCGCTCGATGGTCACGTGACGGCCTTTGGTTTGCGGCACGGGAAGCGTTTGTGGGTCACGTCTCACGTCGAGCCGGCGCTGAAGTTGTATCTCAGTTCGCGTCCAGCGCTGGCCCACGGCCTGCTCTATAAAGGTTACGCCAATGGCGAGGTCGTCGCCTTGCGCACGCAAGATGGGCGCCGATTGTGGACGAGTGTGATTGCGCGTCCGCGGGGCGGGGACGTCGTGGAGCGCCTCGTCGATGTGGCGCACCCCATCTGGCAACAGAACCTCGTATACGCCAATGCCTATCACGGCAATGTGGTGGCCTTGGCGGCGCACTCCGGGGCCATCCTCTGGAGCCATCCACTCTCTTCAGACCGCAATATGGCGCTGGGCGGGCAGTCGCTTTATGTCGTAACGACAGACAGCCGAGTTATGGCGCTAGCGAATGCTAGCGGCGGAACCCTGTGGACGGAGAAGCTGCTATTGAATCGGCGACTCGGAGCCCCGGCCTTGGCGGGCCCCGCCGTGGTGATGGGGGATTTCGCGGGCTACACACAGTGGCTTTCGCGTCGGACCGGGGCCCTGATGGCGCGCAAACGGGTGGGCGAAGGGGCGATTCGAGCCGCGCCTCTGGTCGCCTCGGTGGCCCCCGGCCTCCCCTATGTCTTTGTACTCAACACGAACGGGCGTCTGACCGCTTTACGGTTTAAACCGAAGGCCCCATGAAGCCCGTTGTGGTGCTCGTTGGTCGACCCAATGTCGGTAAGTCCACGCTCTTTAATGCCCTGACCAGGTCGCGCCAGGCGCTCGTCGCCGATGTGCCGGGTCTCACTCGCGACCGGCAGTACGGGGACGGACGGGTTGGCGGCCGTCCCTATATCGTTGTAGACACCGGGGGTATGGTCCGCGACCAAGACCCCTTGACCGCACTTGTTTTGACACAAACCCGCCAAGCCTTGACCGAGGCGGACGTGGTCGTTTACGTCACTGATGGCCGCGAGGGACCAAACGCTGATGATTGGGCGATCGCGGATCTGCTACGGACTTTGAACCGCCGGGTCTTTCTGGCGGTTAACAAAACCGAGGGCCTGGAGGCCGATCTTGCAGTCGCCGAGTTCCATGCCCTGGGGCTTGGCCGTCCGTATGCCATAGCGGCGACCCACAATCGTGGCTTGGAAGAATTAATGACGGCGGCCCTTGCCGTCTTTGGGCCGGAAGAGCGCAGTTTCGAGCCCGGCGACGGTATGCGGATTGCCCTGGCTGGGCGCCCGAATGTCGGTAAGAGCACGCTCGTGAACGCGCTTCTCGGCGAGGAGCGCGTGGTGGTCTCCGAGATCCCCGGAACCACGCGGGATAGCATCCATATTCCGTTCGAGCGCGAGGGTAAGCGCTATATCCTGATCGATACCGCCGGGGTGCGTAGGCGTAGCCACGTCACAGACCCCCTAGAACGCCATAGCGTGGCCAAGACCCTTCAGGCCGTCGACGAGGCGCATGTCGTGCTTCTGGTTTTTGACGCACGCGAAGAGATTAGCGAGCAGGACGTGACGCTCGCCGGCCATGTCTTGGCGCAAGGGCGGTCCATTGTGCTCGTGGTCAATAAATGGGAGGGGCTGGAGGCGTCGCGCCGGGATTGGATCAAGCGCGAGCTGTCGCGTAAGCTCCCGTTTCTGGCCTTCGCCCCGCCGCATTTCATTTCGGCCCTGGAAGGTCTGCATATCGGGCCCTTGTTTCCGGCGATGGAGCGTGCCTATCGCTCCGGGGGCCGTGCGCTTCCCACCCCGCAACTCAATCGCTTGTTGAAAGACGCCATTTCCGCGACCGCGCCCCCCATGGTCCGGGGCCGACGTATCAAGCCGAAGTTTGCCCATCAGGGCGGCAAGCATCCGCCGCGCGTCATCGTTCACGGCAATCTCGTAAACGAGGTACCAGACTCCTGGCGCCGTTATCTGGCGCAGCGGGTTCGCGAGCACTTCCGACTTGAGGGGACGCCGGTCGAGATCGAGTTCCGGGAGGGGGATAACCCCTTTGCGGGGCGTGTCACGAGCGCTGCGCCTACGGCCCGTCAAGAGGCCAAGAGGCGGCGGCTAAAGCGGTTCCGAAAGGCGCACTACGAATGACTGGTCTTGACCTCGACCTGGAGTTCGCCCGAGGCGAGAAGAACCCCTAAGCGGTCCCCGGGGTGGCACGAGGCGCTGGTGGAGACCACGTGTCCGTTGTGGTCTGTGACGATCGCATACCCGCGTTCCAGGACTGCCCGTGGCCCAACGAGGGTCAGGGCCCGCTTGACGTATGCGACGCGTTCCTCACGACTCTTGAGGGAGGCGCGCATGGCGCGCACGAGGCGCTCGGTCAGGGTCTGGCGGGTCTTTCGCAAGGGCTCGATCGCGAGCCTCGGGTGACGCGCCGCCAAGCGCGAAGGCAGGGTGGCGAACCGGGCGCGGCGGGCTTGTAATTGCCGATGGATGGCGGCGTATAAGGCGGCGGCCATCGGGCTCAGACGGAGCCGATCACGCTGTAGCCGGCTTTGGGGAGATTGCAGGGCCAGTCGCCGCGACAGCACGAGCAGGCGATTCCCGAGCCGTTCCTGGTAGCGGGGTAGGGCGAGGAGCAGCCGCCGTTTCAGGGCGCTCAAGACCCCCTGGCGCTGCGCCAGGGCCAGTGCCGGGGTCGATAATCGGCGTTTGAGCTCATCCAATTTTTGTATGCGTTCCCGCATGGCCCGCTCGCACAGCCTTTGGAGGCGGCGCCGGGCCTCTTTATGGCGTTCCCGCCACAGGCTTTGGTCGGGGCTTAAGAGCTCGGCCGCCGCTGTAGGGGTAGGGGCGCGTACGTCCGCGACCCAGTCGGCAATGGTGGTGTCGGTCTCGTGGCCTATGCCCGACACGACCGGAAGGCGCGAACGAAATAGGGCGCGGGCCACAAGCTCCTCGTTGAACGGCCAGAGGTCCTCAAGAGAGCCGCCACCGCGCGCCAATAACAGGACATCGCATTCGGCGCGGGCGTTGGCGAGATCAAGGGCCTCGGCGATGCGCGAAGCGGCGTCCTTGCCCTGCACGGGGACGCCGTAGAGGAGGACCGCTATCGCCGGAAAGCGGCGCTTCAAGGTGGTAAGGATGTCGTGCAAGACGGCCCCATCGGGCGAGGTGATGACCCCGATTCTGCGAATGGTCCTTGGCAGGGGCTTTTTATGTTGGGCGTCGAACAAGCCCTCGCTCGCGAGTTTTTTCTTCAATACCTCGAAGGCGCGCCGGAGGGCGCCCTCGCCGGCGTCCTCCATTTGTTCGACGATGAGCTGAAACTCCCCGCGCCCCTCATAAAGGCTGACCCGGGCGCGGACCAGGACTTGTGCGCCATTGACCACCGGACAGCAGAGCCGCTGGGCGCCCCGAAAGAGCGCGCAACGCACCTGGGCCCGGCCATCCTTGAGGGTGAAATAGATGTGCCCGGACGAGGGCTGCGAGGAGTCGCCGATCTCGCCCTCCACCCACACCCGCCCCAACTGGTCTTCCAGGAGCCCTCGTACCTCCTGATTGAGGCGCGAGACGGTGTAGACGGTACGGTCGGAAAAGGCGGAGGGAGGCGGTATCTCAGGGTTCATCCGACCCACCATAGCGCGAAGGCCCCGGGCGCGATAGCCCGGGGCCTAGGGCCTTGACACTTAAGGATAATAGGGTTTCGCGTGGGCGTTGCTCGCCGCCTGACGTTGGGCGACTCGACATTGGGTCAAAACGATATCGGCGGCCTTGATGGCTTTTGCGTAATGGCCTTGCGCCGCGGCCTTGCGGGCAATCGCCAATTCGTGCGGCGTTGCGAGCCATAAGGCCCCCTTGGCACGGGTTATCTTCACGGCCATGTCAGCCTGTTTTAAGCGTTGCTGGGCAATGGCGCTCTGCGACGGGCCGTTTGAGTGGGACATGCCGGCACAGCCTCCTAGGGCGAGTGCGCACCCAACAACCAGGATCGTTTTTTTCATCTGGCAAGCTCCTCTGAGTGGATTTTTATTTATAGACGCTCTCATATTAAAACACAAAGGGCCGGTCCGGGTCCCGAGGGGCCAGGCGTTTACGACCGCATCGGCTTTCCGTATAATGGCGCATGCGTATCGTCCAAGAAGCCCTTACTTTCGATGATGTCCTACTGCTCCCGGATCATTCCCGTATTTTGCCGCGCGATGTCAATCTCAGGGCATCGCTAACCCGCGGCATCCAGCTTAACATCCCCATTCTATCGGCGGCCATGGATACGGTCACCGAGGCGCGCGCGGCCATTTGTTTGGCCCAGGAAGGCGGACTGGGGGTGATTCATAAGAATCTTACCGCTATTCGCCAAGCCGACGAAGTGCGGCGGGTAAAAAAATTCGAGAGCGGGGTCATAAGCGATCCGATCACAGCGACCCCCGATATGACCGTGCGCGCCGTGCTTGGCCTTATGCGCAGCCATCATATTTCGGGCGTGCCGGTTATCCGCGACGGGCAATTGGTGGGGATTGTGACGAGTCGCGATCTGCGTTTTGAAACCCGAAATGACGAGATGATTGCCAAGATCATGACCCCGAAAGATCGGCTAGTGACGGTCAAGGAAGGGGCTTCTCGCGAGGAGATCCTGAAGCTTTTGCATCAGCACCGCATCGAGAAGGTCTTGGTGGTAGACGAGGCCTTCCGCTTGAAGGGCTTGGTCACCGTCAAGGATATTCAGAAGTCGACCGAAAAGCCGAGCGCCGTAAAAGACAGCAAGGGGCGTCTTTTGGTGGGGGCGGCCGTGGGAGTAGGGGCGGGCACCGAGGAGCGCGTGGAGCGGCTTTTGGAGGCCGAGGTGGACGTGTTGGTGGTTGACACCGCGCACGGACACTCCGAGGGCGTTTTGGAGCGGGTTCGCTGGATCAAGGCTCACTACCCGAATGCCCAGGTGGTGGGGGGCAATATCGCGACCGGTGATGCCGCTCGAGCCCTAGTCGATGCCGGGGTCGATGCGGTCAAGGTTGGTATCGGTCCGGGCTCGATTTGTACGACCCGTATCGTAGCCGGTGTCGGGGTTCCGCAGATCACGGCCATCGATAATGTGGCGGAGGCCCTGGCGGGTACCGATGTCCCCTTGATCAGCGACGGCGGCATTCGGTATTCCGGTGACGTGGCGAAGGCCCTCGCGGCCGGTGCCCATACCGTCATGATCGGCAGCCTGTTTGCGGGGACCGACGAGGCCCCGGGTACCGTCGAACTCTATCAAGGCCGGTCTTACAAGACGTATCGCGGCATGGGCTCCTTGGGGGCCATGCAGGATGGGTCGAGCGATCGCTATTTCCAGGAGGACGGGGCCCCGGAAAAACTGGTTCCCGAGGGTATCGAGGGGCGGGTCCCCTATCGAGGTTCGCTTGTCAGTATCGTCTACCAGTTGATGGGCGGGCTGCGGGCCAGCATGGGCTATACCGGGAGCGTCGACCTAAAGACCTTGAGAACCCGAGCCAAGTTCGTGCGCATCACCAATGCCGGCATGCATGAAAGTCATGTGCACGACGTGACGATCACCAAAGAGCCGCCGAACTATCAACGTGGCTGAGAAGAGATCCGAAAAAGAGATGGCCCGGGATCCGCGTTCGGAAAAAATTCTCATTATCGACTTTGGTTCCCAGTATACGCAGCTCATAGCGCGACGTGTGCGCGAGGCGGGGGTCTACTGCGAAATCGCCCCATGGGATGTGAGCGATAAGGCGATAGAAGGCTTTGCGCCCCGCGGCGTGATCCTGTCCGGAAGTCCCGAGTCCGTCACCGAGCAAGATACCCCAAGAATACCAGAGTCGGTGTTGAGAAGCGGCGTGCCGGTGCTCGGTATTTGTTACGGCATGCAGGCGCTCGCAGCCCAAATGGGAGGTCAGGTCGAGTCGGCCACGCGCCGGGAATACGGTTACGCGCGGGTGCGGACCCTGGGCCATTCCCGCCTCCTGCATGGCTTGAGCGATGGTGAAGGTACGAAGCCTGTGCTTGATGTGTGGATGAGCCACGGTGACCGTGTAGGGGCGTGTCCCCCGGGCTTTACCGCTATCGCCGAGACCGATAATGCCCCCTTGGCGGCGATCGCCGATGAATCTCGACATTATTATGGTTTGCAGTTCCACCCCGAGGTCACTCACACCCGTCAAGGACAGCGGATTATCGAACGCTTTGTGCACGATATCTGCGGGTTGGCGCGAGCCTGGACTGACAAGGCTATTATCAACGAGATTTTGACGGGTATCCGCAAGCAAGTGGGCGACGAAGAGGTCGTGCTCGCCCTGTCAGGCGGCGTAGACTCATCTGTCGTGGCAGCCTTATTGCATCAGGCGATCGGTGATCGTTTGACATGCGTTTTTGTGGATAACGGCCTTTTGCGGTTGAACGAGGGCGATCAGGTGATGGCGACCTTCGCCGATCATCTTGGCGTGCGGGTCATTCGGGTCAATGCCGAACAACGCTTTTTGCAGGCGTTACAGGGGGTCAACGATCCCGAACGCAAGCGTAAGGTGATAGGCGAGACCTTTATCGCGGTGTTCGAGGAAGAGGCCGCGAAGCTGCCGCGGGTTCAGTGGCTCGCCCAAGGAACAATTTACCCCGATGTGATTGAGTCGGCGGGGGCCAAGGGCGGTAAGGCGCGCGTCATCAAGTCGCACCACAATGTGGGTGGCCTTCCGGAGCGCATGAAACTCAAATTGCTCGAGCCCCTTCGTCAGCTCTTTAAAGACGAGGTGCGCAGGATAGGTTTAGTGCTCGGTTTGCCAGCCGCCATGATTCATCGCCATCCGTTCCCGGGCCCCGGACTTGGGGTGCGGATTCTTGGGGCTATCGAGGAGCGCTACGCGGATATTCTGCGTTTGGCCGACGCTATCTTTATCGAAGAGCTGCGGCGCAGTGGCTATTACGAGAAGGTAAGCCAGGCGTTCGCGGTCTTTTTGCCGGTGCGGTCGGTCGGGGTGGTCGGCGATGGACGGGCGTATGACTTTGTTATCGCCTTGCGGGCGGTCCAGACGGTCGATTTCATGACGGCCAATTGGGCCGAGCTTCCGTATAGTCTTTTGGGCACCGTCTCCAACCGCATCA
>JAJYPQ010000537.1 GCA_021795255.1 Pseudomonadota bacterium | reverse complement strand
AGGCCGATGATCCGGTTTATAAGGGTGATGTGCGCTCGGTTCACCTGCTGGAATGGTTGATGGAAGAGCTTGGTCCCGAGGGCATCAAGGACAAGATGTCTAAGAGTCTGAAGGGCGTCAAGGTGGCCAATTATTATGGCTGCATGTATACGCGGCCGCGCCAAATCTTTCCCGAAAAGGACCAGGGGCCAGGTTCGGAATCGAGCTATAAGCCGCATTTTATGGACGATTTGCTGGCGGCGGCTGGTGCTGAGAACGTCGATTTTCCGCTCAAGACCGCTTGTTGCGGCGGCGCCCATACCCTGTCCGATTCCGATACGTCTACACAGCTCGTGCTGAATATCCTGCAAGCAGCAGAGGAAGCGGGGGCAGAGGTGATAGCGACCGAATGTCCGACCTGCCATTCCGGGCTTGAGATGCATCAGATTCGCGCGGAAAAGGAATTTGGCATCAAGACCAACGTCAAGATTGTGTATTTCACCCAAATGCTGGGTCTGGCGATGGGGCTGTCACCACGTAAGGTCGGCATCCATGAGAATATCAGTGACTCCATGGGCTTTTTCAAGGAAAAGGGCGTGGCCTAGGCGGCCGCCTCCTAAACCGGTGGTGCGCGGGGGTTAGCAGGTGGAGTGTAACGGCTGTGAATTTCGCCCTGAGCTGTACTATGATCGCGAATTTCAGATCTGGTTACGGCGTGAAGAGGACGGGACTATCACAGTCGGTATGACCGATATCTCGCAGACGATAGCAGGAAAAATTCTTCATGCCCGGGTGCGACGCCCAGGAACGCTGCGTCCGGTGGGAAAGCCAGTGGCCACTATCGAAAGCGGGAAATGGGCTGGCCCCATTCCGAATGTCTTCGATTGCGTGATTGAAGAGGGAAACAAGGATGTCCTCGAGGACCCAAACCTCTTGAATGTCGAACCGTACGAGGCATGGGTTGCGCGGGTGCGGCCGGTGGGGCAAGTGGATCAGGTTCTGAGAACGCTTGTGACTGGCGAAGAGGCGGCCCGTGGCTATACCGAGCGCTGCTTGAAAGAAGATATTAAGTGCACCCGGGGGGTGCGTTGATGTCGGATAGTCATTATCTCGATAACGAAGAAAAATCCGTTCTGATCATTATGACGAGCGGACCTTCCACACCCCATCGCTGTGCCACACCGTTTTATTTGGGCTCTATTTTGGCGTCCATGGACGCCGATGTGCAGATCTTCTTTACGATGGAGGGTGTGAAACTCCTTCAGAAGGGTGTGGCCGAGAATCTCGTGGCGATGGAGGGGGGTAAGCGGGTGATCGACTTCATGCGGGACGCGAAGGCGGCGGGCGTGAAGTTGCAGCTTTGTCTCCCCGCCCTTCCGGGCTATAAAATGAGCGAGAAAACGGATATTATTGACGAGGTTAATGAGTGTTTAGGCGGTGGCGCTTTGGCCGACCTCATTTTATCGTGCGACAAGGTATTGGTTTTCTAGGAGTTTTTGAGATCAGACGTACTAGGGATTGAAACGCGCCCGGCATCGGATTGATCATGCGGGATATTTTTAGGACTACATGGGAGGCTTTTCTGAATGGGTTCGGTACGCGGTTGTAATATTCCGGAAGACTTAAGCTACAACGTCGAAAACAACGTCTGGGCCCGACGCGAAGCCGATGGGACGGTGACGGTAGGTCTTACGGCCTACGCGTGCTCGCTCGCGGGCGAGATCGTGGCCTATACACCCAAGAAGGCCGGCAAGGAAATCGCCAAGGACAAGTCGTGCGCGACAGTCGAGTCGGGTAAGTGGGTCGGACCCGTCAAGACGCCCGTTACGGGCTCGGTCATTACCGTGAACGAGGCCGTGTCGAATAAGCCGGGTCTGATTAATAAAGACCCGTATGGCGAGGGTTGGGTTGTGAAAATCAAGCCCACCGATTGGGACGGCGAATCGAAGTCCCTGAAGGTCGGGAGCGACGCCACCAAGGCCTTCGACGCGAAGATGGATAGCGAAGGCTTCAAGGGCTGCTAGGCAATAAGGCGCGGGGGTTTTCCCGCGCCTTATGCGTTTCCAAAGGATGCCCATGAGCGCGTGGTCGGAAATTCTTGAACAGGTTGAACCCCTGGAGGATCTTGCGTTCGATCCGGCTCTTATCGAGCGGCTAACGGCGCGGGACCGGTCGCTTCCGCCCATCCACTTTTATACCCCTACCTTTAAAAGCTTCGAAAGCAGCGAAATCAAAGGTTGCGGGAAAAGCGCTTGGCCGGCTGTTTCGATCACCGGTGGCGACTGTAAGCTGAATTGCGACCATTGCAAGGCCAAAATCTTAGAGCCGATGATCCCCGCGCGTTCCCCTGAGGATCTCTGGCGTACCGTGAATTCGATTATCGCTGATGGCGCGGGCGGCATGCTGCTCACCGGCGGATCGAACCATAGGAACGAGGTCGAATACGACCGCTACTACTCGACGATTCGTCGCATCAAGGATGAATTTCCCCATTTTCGGATAGCGATGCATACGGCGCTCGTGGACGAGGCCATTGCGTCACGGATGGCCGATGCCGGCATTGACGCCGCGATGATGGATGTGATCGGCGCACAGGACACTATCACCCAGGTTTATCACCTCAGGCGCTCAACGGATGACTTCGAGCGCGCGCTTTCGGCTCTGACCGCGACTTCGATGAAGGTTGTACCCCACATCGTCGTGGGCCTGCATTACGGACAACTCCTTGGTGAATGGAACGCGCTCGAGATCGTGGCGCGTCACATGCCCGCGGCCTTAGTGCTTGTGGTCGTGATGCCGACGTACGCGAGCGAGCTTCGGCCGTTTGTGACCCCCGATCCCCATGAGGTCGGCCAGTTTTTCGCGGATGCGCGCGAGACACTACCCGATTTGCCCTTGCTTCTCGGCTGCGCTCGCCCCGCGGGTTCGGTGAAGCGCGTCATGGATGCCTATGCTGTCATGGCGGGCATGAACGGGATGGCGCATCCGAGCGATGGCATGGTGGAATTGGCGGCACGCTTGGATCGACGAGTGCGCGTCACAGCCGCGTGTTGCTCGATTGCCGTCGGTGATGAGGTGATGGCGCTCGAAGGGACTGACCAAGGGTTTGAGATCGATCTTCCGCGCATCCTGGAACAAGAGCGGGCCCGACGGGAGGCCACGCGTCGCCAAGGGGTGTTTGGTCGAGTGAAAGTCATTGGCAAAGAGAGCTCGTCGGGTTGTTGT
>JAJYPQ010000063.1 GCA_021795255.1 Pseudomonadota bacterium | reverse complement strand
TTCCGATCTACGTGCCACGGCAGGGCAATGATGAAAAATACCCCCCAGGCGAGGAGGAAGTGGCGCCAGCGGATGGTCTCGCGTTCGATCAATAGGAACAGCACGACAATAAGCCCCGGCAGGACGATGCCGATCAAACCCTTGGTAAGGCAGGCTAAAGCGCTGGCGGCGGCCGCCAGCAGCAATCGCCAGGGTTCTTCTGGCTTCTCCATATAACTGAAAAACGCCAGCAGCGTGATCGTATGGAAGAGCGTGAAGGTCATGTCGAACATCGCGAGTTGCGACATGATGTAGAAGCCCACCGAGGAAAACAGGATCAAGGCCGGCCAGGTCGGGGCTGCCGATCGATTCTTCGCAAAACGGTAAACCACGGCCAGGGTCCCCAGCGCGGCCAGCGCCGAAGGCAGGCGGGCGGCGAACTTACCGACCCCGAAAATTTTGTACGACAGCATCACAAGCCAGTAGAAGATGGGCGGCTTTTCGAGATAGGGAAGGCCGTCTAGGCGCGGGATAAGCGGGTTGTGGTGGAGCATCTCGCGCGCTGCTTCGGCGTACAGACCCTCGTTGAGATTCAGAAGCGGCCGCAGTGCCAGTGGGACCAGAGTCAAAACCAAAATCGCGAGGATAAGGATGGCCGCGATCGGCCGCGATTTGCCAACGGGAGACATGAAAAGATCCTATCAAATTGCTGAATTCGGTGCCAGTCGGATTTCGGTGTTTCCGCGGTTCGGCGGCGAGGAGGTCCGGGGCGCTGTCATCATCCCGAAGCGGCCTTCAGACACCCGGTCGCGCAGGTGCGAGGCCGCCGCCCTAGTGGGCGCCCCCACCAGCGCCTGAGTCGGGTGAACCAAACGGGGGTTTGGCAAACCAGATCAACACCAGAAGCGCCAGGAATATCCATCCCGACAGCCAGAAGAAATCCTCGGTCGCCATGACTACGCCTTGGCTACGGGCAAGCCCCATGAGCACTCCGACTGCGGCATGATAAGACAGGCCGTGCTGCTCTAGGATCCTTAAGCTGTGATGGACCGCGGGACTCTCGGGTGTGAGGTTGCTTCTCAGCCGATAACGATGAAACGTGGCCCGACGCGTCCATAAGGTGATGCTAAGAGAGGTCCCAAAGGAGCCCGCGAGTAAGCGCATGAAGTTGGAAAGCCCGGCCGCACTCGCGACCCGCGATTGGGGGAGCCCCGACAACAACAAGGTGACGGTGGGTACGAAAAAGGTGGCCATGGCCGCGCCTTGGACTAAGCGTGGAGCGATCAGATCCGCGAAGCTGACGTTGCTTGGGAACGTGCTCGTCCAAAACGACACCCAGGCGAAAATCAGAAACGAGATGGTGGTGATGAGGCGTAAATCCACGCGATGAATAAAGCGGCCGACCATAGGCGACAGAATGACCGAGAGCACACCTATGGGCGCGGCCGCGAGACCAGCCCATACCGCCGTATAGCCGAGATTCGTCTGGAGCCACAGCGGGAAGATGACAATGCCGCCAAAGAACACGAGATAACCGAGGCTCATGGCGGTCGTGCCGACCGTAAAATTGCGAATCTTAAACAGCCTGAGATCGACGACCGGATGTTCGTCGGTGAGCTCCCAGGCGATAAAGAAGGCCAAAGCCACCGTCGCCACGATCGCTAGGGCAATGATTGTATTCGACCCAAACCAGTTCAGGTCATTGCCTTTGTCGAGCATGATTTGCAGGGCACCGACCCCGACCACGAGTAGGGCGATACCGATCGTGTCGATCGGGACGTGTTGGCGCGGGGTCTCCTTGTGGGCCAGCGTCTCCCAGACCGTGAACGCGGTGAAGATCCCGATCGGGATATTGATATAAAAGATCCACGGCCACGAGATGTCCTCGGTGATGTAGCCCCCGAGTATCGGCCCGAGAATCGGGGCCACCACCACGGTCATCGACCACAGCGCGAGTGCAAACCCCTTTTTTTCCGGAGGATAGCTGCGCAAAAGCAGGCTTTGCGATAAGGGGATCATGGGGCCGCCCATCGCCCCCTGGACGACCCGGAAAAACAACAGCATGGGGAGGTTCAAAGCCAGCCCGCAGGCCCATGAGGACAGAGTAAAAAGGAGAGTCGCGAAGACGAAGAGCCGAACCTCGCCGATCCGGCGCGCCAAAAAGCCGGTCATAGGAAGCGCTATGGCGTTACTGACGGCAAACGAGGTGATAACCCATGCCCCCTGGTCGGGGCTGACGGCCAGATCGCCCGCGATCGTCGGTATCGACACATTGGCGATCGAGGTGTCCAAAACCTGCATGAACGTCCCAAGCGACAGCGCGAGGGTGATGAGGGCGAGCGGTATCTCGGGGGCTTTGGCAGCCATGGCCTATCCCCGCCGCGCGCCGTTGGCGATCAAGATGCGCTGGATCAGCGCTTGGGCCTTGGCGGCGCTCTGCCCGTAGACGCGCGTGTGATAGCGGAAACCTGGGCGCGCATGCAAGGCGAGGGTGTGGCCGCTCGTAGTATGGATATTGACGGTAACGGTCGCGGTCAGGCCGACTCGTAAGGGGTACCGACGGAGGAGGGTCTTTGGGAGGCTCACGCGCACGGGGATGCGCTGCACGATATTGATCCAGTTGCCGGTCGCGTTGCTGGGCGGCAGCAGCGCAAATGCGGAGCCGGTGCCAGCCCCGATCCCGATGATGCGTCCGTGGTAAACGACAGAGCCCCCGTAGACCTCGGCCACCACCCGGGCGGTTTGCCCAAGACGCAAGGAACCGATCTCGTTTTCCTTGAAGTTCGCCGTGACCCATAATTGGTGCAGGGGGATAATGACCATCAAGGTGCGGCCTGGGACCAGGTGCTGCCCTAGCTGCACGTGGCGCTTGGCAATGTAGCCCGATACCGGCGCGCGGACGATGCAGCGCGCCAAATCGGCGTAGGCAAAGGCCACTGCAGTGGCGGCCTTGCGTATATCCGGCAAGCGCGCGATCGGTCCGGTACCGACTTCTGCTGCCACCGCCGCGACCGCGGCGCGCGCGGCGAGGTAGCGGGCTTTTTGCACCGCGGCGTGGGCCACGCTGTGCTGCCAAATCTCCGTGGAGATGGCGTGCAAGGGCACGAGGCGCTGGCGCCTCCGTTCGTCGCCTAGCGCTTCTTGATAGAGCGCATAGGCGGCGCGGGTGTTGGCTTCAAGGGCGCGCAAGTGCGCGCGTTGGGCTCGCGCCTCACGTACCGCGAGCGCCAAGGCGCTCGTTGCTGAGCGCAGGCGCAGACGGGCTGTGGTCGGATCGAGGACTACGATCGGCTGTCCGGCGGAGACGAGATCGGTGTTGTCGGCCGCGATCGAGATCACGGTTCCCGGTACGCGCGCGGTGAGCGTTACGAGGTTGCCCCGGACGTAGGCATCGTTTGTGCTCACATAAAAGCGTCCGATCAGAACCCAGTACCCGAGATAGCCTAGGGCGACTACGACAAACAGCAAAACGAGTCCCCAGAGGGCCCGTTTGCGGCTTCTGGCTCGACTGACGACGGCATCTGTTGAGGTATTCATGCGTCTCCTACCGTGAGCCGTTAAGTATGGCCATGATTCAGGGCGTGATAGCCGCCCCCTAGGCCTTTGATGACCGCCACCAAGGCCTTTAAGACGCGGGCGCGGCTCTGCGCTTCGGTCTGGCGTGCGGCGACCAGCGACAGTCGGGCGCGGCGGGCTGACAAGGCCCCGACGATGCCGGCCTTGCGGCGCGTCGTCACAAGCGAGAAGGCGCGCTTGGCATAGCGCGTTTGGTCCTTAGCCTCTTGCCATTCTTGGCGCGCCCCGGCAAGGGCTAAGAGCGCATAGGCGACCCGGTTCACAGCGCCTATGATCGCGGCGTTGTAACGGTCGACGGCGCTATCGAAGCGGGCGCGACTAGCGCTCAGTCCGGCGCCCCGCGCCCCGCTGCCAAAAAGCGGAAGATTAATGGCCGGGCCCACGGCCGCCGCGATGTTGGCGGGATCGATCAAGGTGCTAAGAGTGATGCTTTGATAGGCCAAGGCCCCATCCAGGGATACGTTGGGATAGTAGCGCGCACGCGCCTCTGCACGGCCGGCGGCGGCGATCTTGACCTGCCAGTAGCGAACTTCAATGTCTGGGCGGCGGGCCAGCAAATCGATGCGGATGCCGCGCGGAAAATTGAGCGCCGGAAGACGCCCTGGACGAGGCCGCGAAAGCCGATCGGCAAACCGGGGCCCGCGGCCCACGAGGGCGGCCAAGGCTAAGCGGGTGCGAAGCAGGCCGATCCGGGCGGCATGGACGCGCATGGCGGCCGCCGCAAGCGCGGCCTCGGCGTTTTCCGCCTGGATGGCGCTCGCTAAGCCGGCGTGATAGCGAGCCTGTAAAAGGCCTGCGATGCGAGCGCGGACACGGTAAAGCGCACGCGCCGAGCGCACGCGGCTTGCCGCCCAGGCGAAATCCCAATAGCGCGCGGCGATCTCGGTGCTGACGACAAGACGCACCTCGGCAGCCTCGGCTGCGCTCGCCGCGACCTCGCCCAGGGCGGCCTTGACGGCGGCGTGCTGGCGGTCCCAGAACGCGAGGTCATAGTGGGCGTTTAGTCCGAGGGTCCCGTAATTGAAGACGTGCCCGGCAAATGGCGGTGGGATGAGGCCTGTTGCCGAGGCGCGTTCCCGTTGGACGCGGCCCCGGGCCGCTAGCGAAAGACCGTTGGCGCTGGCCGCTAAGCGATAGCTCGCACGCGCCGCCCGGACGTGGGCCAAGGCCGCCTTGATGTGGCCGCTGGCCGCAAGCCCCTGGTGAATCAGTTGCGTGAGTTCGGGGTCATGGAAGCGGCGCCACCAGTGCGTCGTCGGCCACCTCCCGGGGTGCAGGCCCGCGTGGGTCAAAGCGGCGCGCACCGTCGTAAACGAAGGGACGCTACGCCGCATGGTGGCAAGAGGCACTCGGGGCGGGGGGACGCAACTCATGAGAGCGGCCGTACAGAGCGCCGCTCCGAGAACCATCGTGGTTCGAACCAGCTGCACTCGCCTCATCGCAAGCAGGATCCAAGACCACAGAATGCCTTTCGAAACGAAGTCGGCGGCACCTAGAAGCCCCCGAATACGGATCGCGCCGGGTGGTCGAGCCGGGCCTCGTGGGTCTCTGCAATCGGCAACGCCGCCAATGACTCTAAGTATCGTAACAGCTCTTCCCCGCAGGACTGCGCGGCCTTTACCGAGCGCCCATCCCGGGCCAGCCCCCAGCACCCTCTCCAGGCGGACAGGATGAATAGGGCCGCGGCCTCGCAGTCGAGGTCGGCGCGCACGATGCCGCTCGTGCGCGCCGCGGCGAGACAGCCTACGAGCGCGCTTCGCGGACGGGCCAGCAGACGTTCGAGATCATCCGGAAAGCGCTCGTCTTGGGCCGCCATGTCCGTGAACAGATGCCGGAGGGGGCAGCCCGAGGCCATGGTCTCCTCGCCGAGCGAGGCGAAATGGTGGCGTACCGCGCTCACGAGCCCGCCCACCGCGTGGGGACCCAAGCTCCAGGGTGCGATCCAGGTGGTGTCGATAGAGGCGGCCAGGGTTTGGTCGATGACGGCCAAGGCCAGCGCCCATTTGTCGGAGAAATGATGATAGAGCGCGCCCTTCGTGACCCCGGTCGCCGCCAGAATGCGACTTAAGCGGGCTTGCCTATATCCCTGTTCTTGGAACTCGGCAAAGGCCGCTTGTAAGAGCCGCGCGCGCGTCGATAGACCTTGGGTCGCCATCGCGGCATTCCATACCGAGCGGTATGCAATGTCAAGGCCCGCGGAGGTCAAAAAGGAGGATCCGGGTGTCCTGTGATGAGGCGAGAGGGATGGCCGTCTCTTGTTCAATACGGCACCCATCGCCGGCGCCGAGTAAAAGCGCGCCGCAACGCAGGGTCCCGTCTATGACATGGAGGTAGGCGCGCCGACCGGGACCGAGCGGATAGTTCGCGTCCGTCCCCGCCGCCAGCTCCGCTGTCAAAAGCCGCGCGTCCTGATGCCAATGGAGCCCCGGTTCCTGGGGTGAACCCGAGGCCAAGGTCTGAAACCGTCCTTGACGCAAGGCCTTCGAGGGAGTCATTTGCTCGTACTCTGGAGGGTAGCCCGTGCGATCCGGCAAAAGCCAGATTTGGAACAAATGGACGGGTTCGTCGGCCGCGGCGTTGGCCTCGCTATGGACGACCCCAGTGCCTGCGGTCATGCGCTGCACGTCCCCGGCTTTAATGATAGAGCCATGGCCCATGCTGTCTTCGTGGCGTAAGGCCCCGGCCAAGACATAGGTCAGGATCTCCATATTGCGATGCGGATGGGCGGGAAACCCGCCGCCGCCCGCTATGGTGTCTTCATTGATGACGCGCAAGTCGCCAAAGCCCATCTCGTTGGCATCATGGTAATCGGCAAACGAAAAGGTATGACGGCTCGCAAGCCACCCATGTTCGGCGAGTCCGCGCTCGTGGGAAGGCCGCACGCGCATCATGACTTCGGGAACAGCCGACTTGCCAGCCGCGCCACATGCTCACCCTGAAAATGAGCGATCGCAAGCTCGTTTACGCTCGGTGCGCGCGATCCGTCGCTGCCCGCCATGGTCGACGCCCCATAGGGCGACCCGCCGGTGATTTCATCCATCTGGGTGAGCCCAGTACAGGCATAAGGGACACCGACGATCACCATGCCGTGATGCAAAAGGGTCGTGTGGAAGGAGGTGATAGTGGTCTCCTGGCCCCCGTGCTGGGTACCCGTACTGACAAATACGCTCCCGACCTTGCCAATCAATGCGCCGGCGCTCCACAAAGCTCCGGTGCGGTCAAGAAACGCCCGCATCGGTCCGGCCATGTTGCCAAATCGGGTTGGGGTCCCAAAGAGGATGGCATCGTAATGCTCGAGATCGTGCGGCTCTGCGACCGGTGCGGCTTGCTGGGTTTTGGCGTGCATCGCGGCCAAGGTCTCGGCGGGGATGATCTCCGGTACCCGTTTCGTGTCGACCGTGGTACCCGGAACGCTACGCGCCCCCTCGGCAATGGCCGAGGCCATGCGCTCGACGTGGCCCCAGGTGCTGTAGTACAGAACTAAGATCCGGCTCATCTCAACCTCCATTAGGAAAACGCGTATGATGAACTGTATAATCCTTTTAGTTATCTTCCGGAAGTAGGTATTTTAAAGTAACCATGGAGACGCCGTCCCCCTGTCCCGTCGACGCGGTCCTAAAGCTCCTGGCCGGGCCCTGGACGACTCACGTGCTTTGGGCCTTGCAAACCCACGGGACGCTGCGCTTCGGGATATTGAAACGCGCCATTCCGGGAGTCTCAAGCCGACTCTTGGCCGATCGGCTTAGGCGCTTGACGGTGGCCGGCTTTGTGGTGCGCCAGTGCGTCGCAAGCGTTCCCCCGCAGGTGTCGTATAGCCTCACGCCCCGCGGCCGCGCTCTCGGCGCAGTCTTAGGGCAGCTTCAGCCTATTGTCACAGAATGGACCGAACAAGCGACCTTGGATGATGCCAGCGCGGGTCCAGCGACCGAGGCCGCAAGCGATGCGCGGACAGTCAGCCCTACGCGCGGAGAACCGGGATGACGGCGCCATGGCCACTCATCCTGTTCGCGGTTTTTGCGGCGCTCGGGATCGGCTTGTGGTGGTGGATGCGGGCCGCCTACCTCGGGCAGGCGAGGGTTTTGGAGGCGGAATTGGGCCGGGTTCGGGAGCTGCTGGTGACGCGCGAGGCCGAGCTTGCGCTAAGCCAGGGGCAGGTCCATGCGCTGGCCTTGGAACAGGTCAAGCTTGAGGAGCGCCTGCGCTACGACCAAAAGGCC
The DNA here is from genome assembly GCA_021795255.1 of Pseudomonadota bacterium. The sequence continues at coordinate 6,153 of JAJYPQ010000063.1, read as the reverse complement.
CATGACGAGCGCCTCGCGGCTGTCAAGGAGGCGCAAACCCAAATCGGGGACGCCTTCAAGGGCCTCTCGGCCGAGGCCCTGCAACGCAACAACGAGCTCTTTCTCACCTTGGCCCAGGAGCGCTTCGCCCATCTCTCGCAGGCCGCTGCGGCCGATCTCGGGGCGCGCGAAAAGGCGGTGGCTCACCTCGTAGAGCCGGTCCTAGAGCGCTTGAGTCAGGTTGATAAATTGATGGCGCAGATGGAAACGAAACGCGAAAGCGCCTATCAGTCGTTAACGGATCAGGTCAAGTCCTTGATCGAGAGTCACCTGCCGCTACTCCATAAGGAGACGGCGAACCTCGTCAAGGCCTTGCGCCAGCCGGCGGCCCGCGGGCGTTGGGGGGAGCTGCAGTTGCGGCGGGTAGTCGAGATGGCGGGCATGCTTGATCACTGCGATTTTGTCGAACAAGCGCATAGAGAAGATGAAGAGGGTCGGTTTTTGCGTCCGGATCTGCTGGTGCGTCTGCCAGGCGGCCGCTATGTCGTCGTGGACGCCAAAACACCAGTCGATGCCTACCTGACAGCGATGGAGGCCGAGGACGATGCCGCCCGGGCGCTGTCGTTGCGGCGCCACGCCTCACAAGTACGCACCCACTTGGGCCAGCTTGGCAAAAAGGCTTATTGGGAGCAATTCACGAAGGCGCCGGAATTTGTGGTCATGTTCGTGCCCGGAGAGGTGTTCTTTAGCGCGGCCCTCAAAGAAGATCCAGAACTCATCGAATGCGGAGTCGAGCAAAAGGTGATACCGGCGAGCCCTACGACCCTGATTGCCCTTTTGCGGGCGGTGGCGTTTGGTTGGCAACAAGAGACGATCGCGCGCAACGCCGAAGAGATCGCAGCGCTGGGTAAGGAGCTTTATAAGCGCATGAGTCTTCTGAGCCGGGGGTGGTCGGAGATGGGCGCTAAGCTGCGCGGAGCGGTGGAGGCCTACAACAAGACGGTCGGAACCCTGGAGGCGCGCGTGCTCCCGCAGGCGCGCAAGTTCAAGGAGTTGCGGGCCGGGGACGAAGGGGATATCCCGCTTATCGAATCATTGGTGGAAGAGCCACGCGCCCTGACCGCACCGGAATTGATCTCGCCCCGTGACCCCTAGGGCGGCTTGCGGTACACTCACGCCCCGGAAAACTGAACCAGCGTTTTTACCCGTCCCTCTTAAAGCTTAGGATCCCTGTGCTCTCTACTACCCAACTCACTATGCAGTTTGGCGCCGCGCCGCTATTTGAGCATGTCTCGGTTAAGTTCGGATCAGGGCACCGTTACGGGCTGATCGGTGCCAATGGCTGTGGCAAGTCGACCTTCATGAAGATCCTGGGGGGCGACCTCGAGGCGACCTCAGGTCATGTAGTGCTCGATGCGGGCATGCGTCTTGGCAAGCTGCGCCAAGATCAGTTTGCCTATGAGGATCAGTCGGTGCTCGACACCGTCATCATGGGTGACGCCGAGCTCTGGCGGGTGAAGGCCGAGCGCGACCGGATCTATGCTTTAAGTGCCATGAGCGAAGAAGATGGCATGCGGGTCGGGGAATTGGAGGGGGAGTTCGCCGAGCGCGACGGGTATACCGCCGAGGCCCGCGCAAGCGAGCTTCTGACCGGGCTTGGCGTGCCTTTGGTACAGCATGCCGGACCGATGAGCGCGGTCGCGCCGGGGTGGAAGCTCCGGGTGCTGTTGGCTCAGGCCTTGTTCTCCGATCCGGACATCTTACTGTTGGACGAGCCTACCAACCATCTCGATATTCATACGATACGCTGGCTGGAGGAGTTGCTGAACGGGCGGCGCAGCACCATGGTGATCATTTCGCACGACCGCCACTTCCTCAACCGGGTCTGCACCCATATCGCCGATCTCGATTACGGGGAGGTCCGGATTTACCCGGGCAACTACGACGAATACATGACTGCCGCCACCGAGGCGCGCGAGCGGCGGGTCGCTGACAACGCCAAAAAGAAGGCCCAGATCGCCGATTTGCAGGCCTTCGTGAGCCGGTTCTCGGCCAATGCCTCGAAGGCCAAGCAGGCGACATCGCGCGCCCGCCAAATTGAGAAGATCCAGCTCGATGAGATTAAACCGTCGAGCCGGGTGAGCCCGTTTATTCGTTTTGAGATGGAAAAGAAGCTTTATCGGCAGGCCGTAGAGGTCAGGCAACTGAGTCAAGGCTTCGATAAGCCGCTGTGGACTGATTTTGATCTGCGGGTCACAGCCGGCGAGCGGATCGGCGTGATCGGCGCCAACGGCGCCGGAAAGACTACGCTTTTACGCACGCTCGTGGCCGAGGTCGCGCCGCAGAAAGGCGAAGTCCAGTGGGCGGAAGGGGCCCGAGTCGGGTACTGTGCGCAAGACCATGGAGAGGATTTTGCAGACGACGAAAGCCTTTTTGCCTGGATGAGCCAGTGGGCCCCACCCGGCCATGACGAACAGGGTATCCGCGCGGTATTGGGACGCCTGCTCTTTTCCCGGGAGGAAAGCGCCAAATCCGTGCACGTCTTGTCGGGTGGCGAGCGGGCGCGGATGGTCTTTGGAAAACTCATGTTACTGCGACCGAACGTCCTGGTGCTAGACGAGCCTACGAACCATTTGGACATGGAGTCTATCGAGGCGCTGAATCTCGCTCTCGTCCATTATCCTGGAACGATCATTTTTGCGAGCCATGACCGCGAATTCGTATCGTCACTCGCGACTCGGATATTAGAGGTCCGCGGTCAGGGCATCGTGTCCTTTGGCGGCGGTTACGAAGACTATTTGACGAGTCAGGGGATCATGGCGCAGGCCCCGTCAGCCGAGGCCCGCGTCCGCGGGTGAGGACGAGAGGTTCAGAAGCGTCGGAAGGTCGACGGCTATGAGTCCGCGGTCTTGTATCTCCTGAAGGAGTTGCGGAAGCACGGTATAGATAAGGGGACGGTTTTGGTGGTCGTGGCCGCTGCGGCCGTCGTGAAGCAGGAGAATATCCCCAGGCTTTAGATTGCGCGTCAAACGATTCCGGACCCGATCGGCGTCATGTTCCCAGGTATCGAAGCCGCGATGCGACCACGCAGTGTAGTGTAGACCGCGTTCCCTGAGCAGAGGTGCGAGCCACGGGTTGCGAAATCCAAGCGGCGCACGGAAGAAGCGGGGCGCTTGTCCGCAGAGGTCTTCGAGCGTCCGCTGCGCGCCGTCGATTTCGTGGGCTAGGCGGCGGCCGCCAAAAAGGGCGAAACGATAGCTATGATGGTCGCTGTGATTTTCGATACTATGCCCGGCGCGGGCGATGGCCATGACGCTCTGACGATGGCGACGGGCTCTTGTGCCGATACAAAAGAAACTGGCCTTGGCGCCATACTGGTTCAGGGTCTTTAATATCCACGGTGTCATGGTCGGATCGGGGCCGTCATCGAAGCTCAGGGCGATATAGGGCCGCGTGGTCTGAGCGCGGACGAGTGTCGGTCCTACCAAGGGGCAGCGAGGGCAAAGGCAGGCCCCAGCGAGCGCGGCCTGAGTCAGTCCCAGCCAGACGAGGCCTTGCGTCAAAGGGATGAAGTGGGCGACAGCGGCCGCGCCGACGAGGCCGTCTACCAGATTCACGGTTTGAAAGACATGACGTGGATCCACTTTCGGCATAGACAACCTCAAACCCGGCCGCGGGCGGCGTGCGGGGTCACACGGCGGCGCCTTGCGGGGCGCGCTAGGATAGCATGAGGGGCGGGCCTTCAGGCGAGCCCCGTAAGGCGGGGACTTGAAAAGCCCCTGACATCAATTTGGTGAGTGGCTAGGAATCACGGTATCTATGCAGATCTGCTATCACCCAAGCGCGCGGCTCGCAGAGCTGGAAAAGAGGTCAGATCTTCTCGCGGTGATCGGCTACGGCGAGAAACTCGCGTGGCGTGGCGCTTGCCCCAGCCTGTGTTTGCCGTTAGCGGCCCACCCCTCTGGTCTGTGCGAGATTATGGTCGGGGGGGCCGTCGCCTACGGGGCGGCGGGCGCGGTGCGCTACGCCCACGACGGCGAGTGGTTGTTTGCGGCCATAAGCACCGCTGAGCGCGGGCCGCTTCAGGATACGGTCGCAACGAGCTACGACCAGATACTCGAAACCCTAGGCCGTCTTGGTTACCCGTGTCTGATTCGGGCTTGGCAGCACTTTCCCGACATTCACAAGATGGAGGCCGGCCTCGAACGGTATCGCCAGTTCAATTGCGGCCGCCACCGCGCGCTGGATCCTTATCTGGCCGCAGGCGGCGTGCGGCCTGCGGCGACATGCGTCGGGAGCACCGGGCCTGGCCTTACGATTTATGTGCTCGCGCGCTCGCGTCCGGGCATCCCGATAGAAAACCCGCGTCAGACTGCCGCCTATCGTTATCCTGTGATCTATGGGCCCCAACCCCCCGATTTCGTGCGCGCCATGAAGGTCCAGGACGCGGATGGGTGGTCTTTATGGATATCGGGCACCGCCGCGATCATAGGTCACGAGAGTCGGGCGCCCGGTGATCTCGCCACCCAGACGCGTGAGACATTTGCAAACCTGGATGCGGTGGTCGCCCAAGCCGAGCTCGGTCCAAAGGCCCGGGTCGTGGCCACCAAGATTTACCTGCGGGCCGGGACCATCGCTACGCTGCCGGGGATGTGGCAAGACGCCCCGGTCCTTTATTTGCGCGGCGACATCTGTCGCCCGGAGCTCGCAGTCGAGATCGAGGCGCTCGTGCGCGCGCCTTCGGGCGCCCCCAGGCGGGGTGGACAGTGAGTGGTCTTTTTGCGCGCGCGGGCGGCACCGGAAACGACCCGGAGGGCCGCCGGCCGCGGGGTTTTCGAACGGCCAGGGGGCTTGCCTTCGTGGTCGTAGGCGTCCTTATAGCGCAGATGGCTTACGCGCAAGAGGGGCGGTTTCGCGGCGGCTTAGGTCTGGCCTTCTTTATGGCGCCCGCTTATCCCGGATCGGATAGCGAACGGCTCTTTGTCTATCCCTATCCCTACTGGGATTACCGCTCGAAGGTCTTGGATTTGCGCCACGAGCATCTGCACGCGAAGCTTGCCCCGGAGTCGCGCATCAGCGTGGGTTTCGGCGCCAATGGTTCGCCGCCGTTGGCGGCTGGTTCGCCGGATGCCCGCATCGGCATGCCGGCGCTTTGGCCGACCTTCGCGCTTGGCCCCGATGTCCGTTATCGCTCGCCATGGCAGCCGTGGGGCCTCAGGGTCTTTGTCGGCCTCGAAACGCGCCTGAGGACCGCCTTAGGGCCTGATTTGCAATTATCGAGGGCGGGGACGAGCGCTGCGGGTTTTGGGGAGATTCGGAGCCCTCACGGCGCCCCTTGGCCGTTTTCCATCAGCGTCAGCCCCGTGTGGCGTAGCCGTTCGGCTAACAACTACTTTTTCGGTGTCTCTCCAGCCTATGCGATCGTTGGCCGTCCCGCTTACGAGGCCCCCGGCGGCTATGCCGGTCTGCGGGTGACAGGGGCGATCACGGCCCGCCACAAAAACATGAGCTTTACGATCTTTGCGCGCTACCGAAACTACAGCGGGACCGCATTCCTCGGGAGCCCGCTTCTTAAGACCTCTAACACTTTGGTGTTGGGTGTAGCCGTGGTCTGGGCCTTTCTGCGGTCCTGGCCGTGAGGCTGTGCCATGAAGGGGTGCTTGTCAGTACAAAGATCCTATGCAAGGCTTCCGGTTTTGTCTTAGCGTAACCCTTATGAACCGAGGCCCCCTCATTATGACGAAACAGCAAACCGCGTTCGAGCGCGAGATCGCCGAACTCCTGGTCAGTAGCTTGAATTTGGCGCTTGATCCAAGCGCCATCGGCCCGGAAGCACCTCTCTTTCGTGAGGGTCTGGGGCTGGATTCCATTGACATGTTAGAAATTGCCTTGGCCATGTCGCAGCACTACGGGATCCAGCTCCGGTCCGACGATCCCGAGAACGCGACGATATTCGCGTCCTTAAGGTCTTTAGCGGCGGCCGTTGCGGCGCGCCGCTCGTGAACGCAGGCGGCCGTACTCCGAGGAGATGCGATGGCGCGGGCGTGGTTTGAAAGACGCGAACAAGTAAGCGCCGGGCTATTGCGCCGGGCGCGCCGGCTGGTGTTGTGGACGGGGCGGCGGTCGGCGCTCATCCTTTTGTGGCCAGTGACGGTGTACTTCTACGCCGTTTCG
>JAJYPQ010000536.1 GCA_021795255.1 Pseudomonadota bacterium | reverse complement strand
CGCCGCCCTAGCCGCAAAACAGATCCACTTTCTCCTACAACCACAGGTGAGCTGCATATCCGGGACGATCGAAGGGGTCGAACTTCTCGCGCGCTGGCATACCCCGGAGGGCATCCTTTCCGCAGCCGACTTCATCACCGATGTTGAAAAGGACCCAGGCCTAATCAGGGCCCTGGGACGCTACGCCCTGGCGGAGGCGATCCAAGTCCGGACGCGCCTGCGCGCGGCCGGCCACAATCTGCGGGTGGCCTTCAATATCGGCGCCCACCACTTTCTTCATCCAGCATTCCTGACGGAGACCGCATCCACGCTAGAGGGAACCAGCGGCGAGGGCCTCTGCATTGAGGTAACGGAAAACGTCGCGCTGAGCGATATTCATCGGGCCGCCCAAGTTATAGTCCAACTGAAAGCTATGGGGTTTGCGGTGGCGCTCGATGATTTCGGGACCGGTTACTCATCTCTCAACGAGGCCGTGCATCTCCCCGTAGACGCACTGAAACTCGATCAGCGTTTTATTCGCTCGTTTCGCCACGACCCCAATGCCTTCGCCGTGGCGAGCGCGGCACTGCTGCTTGGCACACTCTCCGGACGCCGACTGATCGCCGAGGGAATTGAGGAACCGGACGATCTGGCCTTGTGGCGACACATAGGAGGCGACTACGTGCAGGGATATCTCCTATCCCCGCCGTTACCGGAATCGGATTTGTATGCTTGGCTCTCAACGTTCCGTCCAACCTGGGCACCGGCCGGCGCGGTCTTTCCGACCAGAGACTTGGTGTTGGTCGGCTATGCCTTTTTGAAGCCGGAGACCTACGCCTCATGGGACATGAGCAGCTTGCGTGCCGGCCACGCCCGGCTGATCAGTTGGATGGATATGCGCCGCCCGCTTTATGGTCCTCTCAGCACATGGGGGACACTCGAGAGGGTTCTGCGCCATGGCAACACTGAGGACGAAGCGGCGTTTCGCGACTACTGGGTCCAGCAGCTAAGGCCGGCGATTCAAGCCGTTTTTCGCGACATAGATGCCATGCTCGGGAGTCAACAAAGATAAAACCCGCGAATTAGGCCCTTTCGGCGCGTCATTCAGAGCTTCAGGAGGCCTCAATCGGCGTAGGGGATCTAAGGTGCGCATTGGGCGGCTCCATAGGCATGATATCGCCTCTCCTACGGCGTCGTGCTTAATGGCGAGGGTCTTCCTCAAAGGCCTGTCCGCGCGGGGATCACGGTCACTTCAGGGCGGCAAATCGACCGGTATCCGCGCACGACCCGACAACGACCGCTCATAGCGGGACCCAACACGAGAAGCCTCGGACGCCAGGCTTCGGAAATGCTGACACAAAAATCCCCCGTACAAGCGGGGGATTTTTGTGATGCGCAGGAAGAACAATCGTCCCTAGACCTTAGCCGACCCTTCCCCTTTCGTACCCCTAGCCTTTGCTGCCTCGTCCTTGCTGTGAATGTCCCGCCAATAGTCCTTCTTCAAAAGGTAAGCGAGGATCGTCAACACAATGAGAGTACCTAGCACATAGCGGCCGATCGCCCTTCGCTCAAATACCGAAGGATCGCTCGCGTAGCGTAAGAAAGCCACGATCTCCGCCACTTGCTTATGATAAACGGCGGGTGACTCGCGGCCGGCATGCAGAAGCTTCCCATTCTTCGCGTAGATTCCACCCCACGGCGCCAGAATATCCGGCATGGCCACGTTCGGGAACAGGTGATTATTCCATCCCGAAGGCCGCTTCGGATCCCAGTAGAATGACGTAAGGTAGGTGTAGATCCAGCGCGCGCCCTGAGCCCGCACCATGTGACTTAGGTTGGGGGGTGGCAAGCCGAACCATTTTTTGGCGTCCGCCTGGGTCATGGTCGGATGCATCCCTTGGAGATAGTTGGCGCCGCCTGGCAGCATAATATCCTTCTTGATCTGCGCCTTAGTCATGCCAAGATCGGCCGCCAAACGATTGTAGCGGAGCGAACTCACGGCGTGACAGGCGCTGCAGTGATCGGCGAACAACTTGGCGCCCGCGATCACTGTCGGTTTATTGAAGGTATATGACGGCGTCGCCAAGGTTCCAGCCTGCGCCAGCCCGAGACCAAAAGTCGCCAAGGCGGCCGCAAGGGCCCCTGTCCATGTTTTCCTCATCATGACCTCACCCTTTCCGGCACTTTCTTGGTCGGCTCAATTGAACTTATGATCGGAAGCAAGACATAAAAGCCGATATAGATAGCGGCTCCTAGGCGCTCTATCAGAAAATACTTGGGCAGAGGCGGCTGCTCGCCCACCCAAGCTAACGTAAAGAAAGCGATTCCCATGGCGAAAATCATGATCCTATAGACCGGTCGGTAGCGACTAGAACGCACCGGATTACGATCAAGCCAGGGGAGCAAGAACGGAAGAGCGATCGCTAAGAACATCAACGCAATCCCGAAGTACTTGTTCGGGATTGCACGCAACATGGCGTAGTAGGGTGCGAGGTACCAAGGTGGGGTGATGTCTGGAAGCCCGACCATCGGGTTAGCGCGAAAGAAGGTGTTGCGCTCGAGGAACACGCCGTGCATCGTGGGGGCGTAGAGTATGATGGCGGCAAAGATCGTGAGCCACACGCCGACCCCAAAGAGATCCTTCACCGTGTAGTACGGATGGAACGGAATGCCATCCAGGGGATGGCCGTCCGGACCCTTCAGCTTCTTGATCTCGATACCATCGGGATTATTCGAACCGACCTGATGAAGTGCCAGGATATGGAGCACGATCAGGGCCGCTATGATCATAAACCAGAGGACCGCATGCAGCGCCAGGAAGCGCTCGAGCGTGGCCGTCCCAACTCCTGGTCCACCCCGCGCCAGGGTGGTAAGACCCGGGCCAATCAGCGGCACCGCATGGATAATCGAGGTAATAACCTCCCCGGCCCAATAAGACAAATTCCCGAATGGCAGAATATAACCAAAAAAAGCCTCGCCCATCATCATGATGTAGATCATGTAGCCTATGATCCACAAGAGCTCTCGAGGCTTACGGTAGGATCCGTACAGAAGGCCGCGCCCCATGTGCAGATAGAGTAAGATAAAAATGAGGGATACGCCGTCGACATGCATGTACCGAATGAGCCAGCCCCATTTCGTGTCATACATGATGCCCTGGACGGAATTGAACGCGTCTTTGCTTGTCGGTACGTAATGGGCCATAAGCAAAAAGCCCGATACCAGCTGC
>JAJYPQ010000535.1 GCA_021795255.1 Pseudomonadota bacterium | reverse complement strand
TCCCTTCTGATTACGGCACGGGCCCACGAGTCACTGCAGACCTTCGAAGAGTTATTTGCTTTGGTGCGCCTGCTCCTTAACGACCCGGATGCGGAGGGCCTTTCTCCTGCCCCCCACCCCGTGGCTGCCCAGCTCATCGATCTGGCAACCGGTCGCGCTGAGCTGTTTATAGAGTTGTTGTTTCGGGTGCAGGCTCGTCCGAAGTTGCTTGCGGACCTTGTCATTCATCCTCCGACCGCAGGCCTCGCATGCCTTCTGATTGCGCAATGGAAATCGCCCGGAAGTGCTTGGGATCGCGATCTTGCCGAACGGGATTCCCGCATGGGGCGGACCGAGGCCTTCGCGGACGCAGTGGCAATTCTCGGGGAACATCTGCGTGCGGGAAGGGCCGATGCTCGTGAGGCGGCGGCATTACTCGGCTGGCTATACGATCAGGTAGGTCCCGGGTATGTCAATGATGTCGGCGGGCGAGATTCATTGATGGAGGTTTTCCGGCAGGAGCTCCGCGCGTGGCCGCGCGCCGTTCTGCTTGCGATGGCACATTCTCTTGACGAGCCGCGTTTACGCCAGGGTGTGGGAGCGCCTGAGTTTGCGGCGGTCCTCGATCTTTGCGACTTGGCGGGCCTGGATGACGCGACGTACACAGACGCCATCGTGACCGCTTATGCAGACTCCATCTCTACTGGCGACTATGCATTATCGACTCACCGTATAGGGGCCGCAGGAGCAGCCACGCTCGCTCGGATGGCGGTCCGCACGGGGGCCCTGTACCACCGCTTTCTCTACCCACTCGACATCCGAAAGCGTTGGCAAGGCATAACCGATGACGATAACGAGCTTGTCTTAGCCGACTCGATCGGACGATCGATTCGAGCACACATCCGTATTCTCTGCCGAGCGGTCGTCGGTGAAGCATCTAACGTCCCCCCGGATATGTTTGAGGCGCTTGTCGCCACTGTAAAGTCCGGCGCAATACTCCATAAGGAGAAGGGCCGCGTTGACGCGTTTGCGCCCCGATTCGAGGCGCCACCGGGCGGGTTTATCCAGGACCGGCCTCTGGCATCCGACCTAGCGGCCGCCCTTGCAGTTCTTGATCACGAGCGCCAAAAAGTCCTCATGGGTGCGATTCTCGAGACGGATGAGCCCCTTATCCTCGCGCAGCTCCTCTCGAACAGCCCGCAGAACCTCCATTTGGACATCAAGCGACGGCTTGCTGTGCTTGCGCCCGTGAATGCGGGAAGTATCCGTTCCCTTCCCGAAATGCAAGCTCGTATCGACGCGCTATTGACCGCGGGCGCTGCCGATGCTGCTGAAATCTATATGGGCGCCGAAGCAGCACTTAGGACGCTTGGGAAGGTTCCTGGACGAGAATTTGTGCGCTTCCAGAATCGCCTTCGTCTCCAATTCCTGCAAGAGGATTGGACGAGCATCGCAGAAACAGCCGCCCCGCACTTCGACGACCCACGGGAACGGGTAGCAGCGACTAAGATTTTACGGCAGTTCTCAGGGTTTGCGGCCATCAAGGGCCCCAATAAAAACCTCAAGTGGGCGAAGACGTCGTTTGCGACTCTTTTCGCCGAACGACCATCCTTCAATTTTGCCGCTAACTGGTTCGCCGCGGAGATCTCCGAGCTGCTTCAGCCAGATAGCTTCAGTGTATTGACAGGCGAAAAAGTCCGCCAAGGACAAAAGGTGCTCGCGGAATTCGAGCGAATGACAGCGCAGCTTCCAGAAGCTTCCGCGGATGAAGGTACAGAGTGCAACCGAGCTCTACTGTTGCTGGCCCTGGGCGAGGCCGGGCAAGCCCTCGCAACTCTCTCGACTGTGACCGTGGTTCGACTGCCGGATACCGTAGCAGCGTACCGCGCAATTGCCCTAGCCAGATTGGGTCAGCGGCTAGAGGCCACCGCAGCGCTGGACACAGCTGAACATGATATCGGAAAGACGAATATTCTTGCGGCGACACGCGAGCATATCGTCAGCAATGCCCCATTTCTTTCGACGCCGGAAGTCTCTCCACATGAAGATATGGTGAGTAACGTCGCCTCCGCGATTGCGCGTTTTCGGACCATGAACCCCATGGATCAGGCAAAAGCGCTGCAACGCGCGGGGGACCCGCTTCTTGCCCTGCTGATCGAGCATATTCAAGCCACAGCTGGGGCGGTTGTGGCACTTGTCCCGATGATGAAGGGCGTCCAGATCGACGCCATTGAGGATGATTTAACGGCGTTCATTCGCCATATCCTTACGGCTCGCGTCCAATTTCTAGGGTGGTCGGTCCCGGACCAGTCGAAAGGCGGTTATAGCGGGAAGGGTAATGCTGGAGAACGGGACCTCATTATCGCTTGGGGAAATTCGGAGCTCGCGCTCATTGAGGCAGTTGTCTGCGACAGGGCTCTTACGCAGGACGTTATGAAAGCATACCTGGAAAGTCATTTCCAGAAGCTTTTTGGATACGGAAACACAAGGATCTTTTTCCATCTGACGTATTCCTACATTGAAGACAACGCGGCACTCATGGAATTCCTCAAAAATATGGCACGAACAGCAATGCCCGAAGGGTTTGTGTTCGGCGGGCAGAGCCCCATTGATCATGAGGATTCGCGGCCGCCCGGATTTATTGCACGCTATTCAGGGGACTTTGGCGAGATAGCTGTCGTTTTCCTTGTCTTGAACCTCGGTCAGAAATGGCAGAAGGAGGCAGCAAAACGGGCACGCACGACAAAGACGCGAAAGGCCCCTAACGCGCGACCGGCAAAGTAAGGTGGCTCAGGGTTTTGGGCTTGTAACATTTGGGGTGACCGTTTTAGCGTCACGCATCGCTTTACAGCCCAGCCCCCCGGAGGCGGCTGCGAGCAATATCACCGGCCCATCCTGCGGCATACAGCAGAACAAAGAGGGTTATGAGCATCAGCACGTAGGCCATGCCGGCAGGGTGCCAGACGACGAGGACCCCAATGCCCGCACCCAGAAGCACAGGTTCAAGGACAAAGGCCGCCAGGATGACCCAAGGCGTGGCGGCCGTTTGCCTCAAGAGGCTACGACCCCGATAGAGGTCAAGGACGATGGTAAGCGCCACGTAAACGTAAGCGCCACGTAAACCGCACCCTCCCCAAGGGCATCTGATTCCGTATACGGTGTGGTCCCCCATGCTTGAGGAGAGACCCACCATGGCAGCTAGGCGAAACCCCGCAGAATGGCAACGGCTCAT
>JAJYPQ010000062.1 GCA_021795255.1 Pseudomonadota bacterium | reverse complement strand
TTTACCCTTATGGAGATTGCCATGACATACATCGACATCCCCCTGGACAAGCTGTTCGTATCGCCGCTCAATGCCCGCAAGGATCTGGCGGCCGGACAAGAAGATGCGAGCCTCGAGGAGCTGGCCTCCAGTATTCGGCAGCGGGGCTTGCTTTCCCCACTCATTGTGCGGTCCGCGCCGGACGGTCGCTACGAGGTCGTCGCCGGCCAGCGACGTCTGCTCGCCTGCCGAAAGACCGCCTTGGACCCGATTCCTTGCATCCTCCGCGAGGACCTGGATGAGACCGACGCCATGACCCTATCGCTCGCGGAAAACGTCCACCGGGCCGACATGCATCCCCTGGACAAGGCCCGTGCGCTGAAGGCGCTCTACGATCGTCACGGGTCCTATGAGCGCGCCGCTCGGGTCGCCGCCCTGTCACCCGCCACGGTGCGTACGTACGTTCAACTCCTGAACTTGCCCGAAGAGCTTCAGCAACGCCTGGGGACGGCCAGTGGGTCCACGGGTGTCCGGACGTTGGCGCGCCTCGCATCCACGTTTTCCTGTGACGAGGCCATCGATGCCTATAACCGCATCTCTGGCTTCAATCCGCGCGTTCAGGACGCCATCCTCCAGCGCAGCGAGGGGGATCTCGACAAAATCGACGATCTCGTCGAAGAAGCCCAGGAGGGCGCGCTCGATGTTCGACGGTGTGGTGGCGCCCAGGGATGCGAGGTGATTCGTGACATCGTTCAGGGGCGGATGAGCCTGTCGGATTTCCAGGAACGCGTCCGTGATGGTGCCCTTACGCACGAAGCCACGGCATCGGATGATGAATGTTTGCGTGAGGCCACGCTCGCCTTCTGGAAGGCCTTGGCGGCAGGATAGGCGGCTTGCGCGCTAGCCACGCTGCCGTAATGGCCAAAGAGGCCACGAGTGTTTGCCGTCCAGAGCACATCACCGCGTTACCTGGCCATTGCGGCGTTCAAGGCAAAGCGCCGCATTACAATCTCTGATGATCGGGAACCGGCGCGCCTCATAAACGTTCGTACGCGCGACCGCTTATCTGTCATGGGTGACATAACGTGCCACGGAAATGGCTGCGCCAGGAATCGGCCTCTATCCCGGGTTAAGGCCCAGCCGGGGAAACCGCTCATCTGGATTGTCGGCGGCTGGGCCATGCTGGATGGGCCTATATCGGCCGGATCGTCACGCCGACTGGATGCGAACGCGTCTCGCCCCTATTTGGAGAGGCTCGTTGCTAACGAGACCAGCAATATCGTAAAATCGCGTACCAGGGCCAGCAATGAGGTTGTCATTATGGATGAGTCGGATGTCATGACCCCGCTCAAGCGAACGCTCTTTGATGACGATGATACAGTGAACAGGATAGAGCGCCTTCACAGTGAAGTAATGCGCATCTGTGATGGTTTCGTTTGCGCGGGATGCGGCAATCGAGGACCGTACAAGGTATGCACAAATTGCCACACCGATGAGCAGTCGCGGCCTTATATTTCTGCCCTTGAAAACAGACAGCTTTCCGAAGCTACATTAGCAATAGAGAATGCCTTGCTCGAGAGTCTCGAGTAGTCCGCTTGATATGAGGTCATGAGGTGGTCCAGAGGAGCTGCGCTCTCTCTCAGGGTTCTACCGCTCGGTGATGACTTTTGCCACGGAATTGGTGCTGGGAGAATCGAGGAGAAATTCCGACTGGCTTTGACACAGCGCGTTGGCAACGGCGAGCCCTGACGGAGGGATTGCGGGACGGATGGTCCCTTACCCCAAAGGGGATAATGGCAGACCACCTGTGAAGCCTGAAAGGGCATTGCGGATCACTTTCCTCCAGCATACCAGCCGGTATCGACCGCAAGACCTAGGGTCGTCCCTGCGGTGGTATGGTTTGTCGGTCGCGTCCGGATCAAACAGCTGCGGCGATTTCTTGCCAGGGTTTGATACCTCTGATCAAAGGCCAGACTCCTCGCTTACGCCTAATGACTAACGTAAAATAACGCTCGGCGAGGATCCCGGAGATAGCCATGATCCTTTTCTATGCCCCCGGCGCGAGTTCCCTTGCGCCCCATATCCTGCTCCGGGAGGCGCAACTCCCTTTCACTGTCGAAAAGGTCGATCTCGTCGGCAAACGCTGGTCGGGTGGCGACTTCCGGGCAATCACTCCGAAGTCCTACGTGCCAGTCCTCCGGACAGACGATGGTGATATCTTGACCGAGTGCGCCGTGATTCTTCAGTTTATTGCCGACCTCAAACCGGAACGATGTCTGTTGCCAGCGATCGGCACGCGGGCCCGTTACCATGCCCTGGAATGGCTCAATTTCATCGCCACCGAGATCCACGGCAACTTCATCACGCCCGAACGGCATAATGGGGTCGCGGCCAATTTCCTCGCCAAAACAACGGCCGGCCAGGAGGCGACACGAATCTGGGTGGCACCACGCCTTGCGTATGTGGATCAAATGTTAGGCGAGAAACCCTTCCTGATGGGGGCATCCCTTACCGCCCCTGATGCTTATCTCTTCGTCATGCTGACATGGGCTCAACGGCTTGCGCTGGATTTGACGCCTTGGCATCGCCTATCAGCCTATTACGCGCGCGTAGCGGACCTGCCTTCGGTACGCGAGACGCTCGTGCTGGAAGGACCACCACATTCGCTGAGGCCCCAATAACGCAAGGGGCACGAACCAAGATATGTGCGATTGCCCGACTCCTGGGCGGGAGTCCGTTAGGGACGGTCGCCGTCATGCTCGGCAAAGACGTCCTTCGCGGCAAAGAGACCATTAAGGGTCGCAGGGAAGCCCGCATAGACCGCCATCTGGATAATGGTTTCAATGATCTCGGTCCGCGATAAGCCCACGTTGAGCCCGGCCGCCCGAAATGGTAGCCCTGCCCTCAGGGGATCGATGCCGAGAGCGGCTACCGAAGCGGCCGTCGCGGCGGTCTCTATACCTTCGGCGATGGTGATGATATCGAGATCGGCAGCCAAGCGCGCCAAGGCGCTCGCCATGGTATTCATGCGCCTGTCCTGGCCCACGCGCGCAATGAGCGTCTGCTCGATCTTCAAAAACGTGATCGGGAGATCAGCGAGATACAGAAAGGATGAAAATCCGCTGCCGAAGTCATCGAGTGGCAGCCGAACGCCGGCTTCCAGCAGCGGCGCGAGCGCGCGGATAACGCCGCAGTGGTCGATAATCAACTCTCGTTCGGTGATCTCGATCACCAAAGACCGCCAGCGCGGGTCGTCTCGAGGCCAGGGTGTTCCGAAGACGTCGACCGCGGCTGCCAGATGGGTCAGACGGTCGGGAGCGGCGAGTAGCGCCGGAGACATTCACGAAGTGCAGGCGCCCCGACAATCCTAGTGTGCACTGGGCACTACCCTGCAGCACGCCCCTACTCGACAATGCGACTTGGCAAGGCGTACCCTTCCTTCGGTTCGAACCCCCCGATTCAATGATCAACAACGAGGCCATGGTGCCCGACGAGAAGCCGTTGGCGCAATTCACCTTCGTGTTGCAGAATTCCGCATGCGCAGCAATCCAATGCAGAATCATTATGGCCGTGGGGGTTCGTGATCGCCCGCCATGTCAACTCGTTTCTCCTGCGCCTTCCTTATTGCGTCCCTCGCCCTCTTTATCGCATCCCTATAGAGCGCCATCGCCTGACCATAGTCTCCGAACGTTCTCACACCATCACTGTCCATGACAACGAACAACGTTTTGCCATTAACAATCACTTTCCACACTGAGCAGCCCCCATCCCTACAAAGACACTCGGGTGTAGACTCATGGGCCAACTCATGCAGCCTCTTATAGGCTTCGCCCTGTCCATCTGAGGGAAACGTCCCTTTTACAACCCCCGCAAAGTCCACTATCTCGAACCAATACTCTTTCGATGTCGCATCTTTTACCGCTACGAGCCTGAATTCGCGCTCCGTGGCTAATGTGTCGCGCTTTACCATTATCACTCCTCTCGTTCTGTGTGACTAATTCGGCGGCATCAGGCTTCGTTATTTAGGAAGTATATCTTACGGTTTGCGCGTCACCAACAACCCCGACAGGGTCGCCAGCATCAAGACCGCGTCGTCCCGCGTCCATTCCTTGTCCGGGCTGTGGGGTGCGAGATGCGCGCATTGTTGGAGCTGCCAGCGGAGCCCCTTGAAGCGGTCGTCCTTTGACTTAGCTTCCAATTCGTCTCGTTTCGGCTTGGTTGCTTCCCACTCAGTTTTTTCTCCATCAATTTGTTGCCAGGCGTCAAGGGCTTTTCGGACGGCTGTCACGCAACCATTCCAGCCTGTTGTCCCGCCCTGGTCAAAATACCGACGGGCCTCGTCAAGCGCTTCCCAGACAGACGCCCATGGCTCGGGACGCGCTGGTGGCAAGGGAATCTCAACAAGGATGGCTTGTCGCAGGCCGGCGCTATTAATGGCCGCAACCCAGGCGTCTTTAGGGAGATTAAGCGTCATTTCACAGGCGATCTGCATCGGGGAGGTACGGATCTGGACACTCCGTGTTTCGGGTGGGCGTTTCCGAGTATCCACGTTGAGCGTTAGCATCTCCTGAAACTCCATAAACCCGCGGCAACTGAGCACGAGCTGTGGCGCATGACCCACTCGGTTTGCCTCGAATTTCTCAAAGGCGGCCATATTGCCACGCCACTCCAGGTAGGCAACGGTTTCGGGGATTTGCCCAGCCTGAATCCAGTAATTGTTCCGGTCAAATGCCGTCCCGAGAAGCTCCCTTCCTGGCGATGCGCCATCTTTAATGTCGGCGTGCAGACCCGATAGCAGGGCCAGACGTGGAAGCGGCTGTTTGCTTGCTATTCGCGCCACCAGTCTTAACACAAAACCGTCAGCAATCCGCTGGATGGAAAACCCTGTCTGGGAATCCTCGAGCGTCCAGTTTCCCTGAAAGTAGCTACCGTTACTCGAAAAGTAAAAGGTTTCTGTGCAGGCCATCGCTTATCCCTCACATGCTCTATTTGCCGCCCCAGACCCACGCCACAACCGTCTCCCGCAGCGTTTTCCAATTCCCTAGGCGTCAGCCACCCACCATTCCCGCTCCTTGGGCCAATAACAGCTTCGCTTTCCCATTAGTTTTCGCATACTCTCACCGACCCGTACTGCGCCTCAGATCTTGGTAGGCGCGAGTTTGAACAAGTTCGGGCATGGCGCTTACAATCTCGCTCATGCATGTCTCGATGTATTCTGGTGGAATCCAATGCTGTCCATCTATCGTTTTCGCCAAGAGCGTGAGCGCATCTTGCGGGTAACGGGCACAGAGACCGGACTCCTTGAGAAGCGGCACAACAAGCATCAGGTTCTTTAGTGGCACGAGAAATGGTGCCATAGCGGACACTGCATCCGGAAAGGCTGCGTCCGCAGCGATTGCTAGTCGGGTCAACGGTTCCGCCAGATCCGGCGATATGATGTCCCGAGATCTGGGCCACGCGCTATTCCAAAACGGGCGTATCCGATTGGTCCAATATGCCTCACGTTGTTTGCCTATAGATTGGAGCGCATTCACCAGCGACTGTGCAGACTGCACGAGGCCCGCTTCCGGAAGGGCCGCCATGGCGGTGCGGACTTCATTCTTATTGAATAGATCGACTGGGTCGAGCGCCGCATAGGTTAAAAGCGTCGCATACTGACGCCCCTGATGCTCCTCTAACTGGTCGTAGTGTGCGGCGGTCGCCAGAAAATCTGCTTTGAAAGCGGTTATCAAGGGAAGATATACTCTTGGGGACCATAGGAAACCGTCCCACGCAGCTTGCGCCTCCAGAGTGGGCGTGGTCCAATGAAAAAGAGGAAACAGGTATCTCTCGGTCCACGCCCGGTCCACGCGGAAGAAGGCGATGAGATTAGCAGCGAGGATTGTGCGAGCGGATACGTACTGCACGTTTTTGGTATCACACAGCCTTGAAAACCGCGTCTTAAGATTACCCGGGAGGCCTTGGTCGTCGTGAGGCTTCCTCCGAAACCAAACGGCCAGCAGCGCTTGGGTGACGTGCCCTATGGGATGGTTTATGGTGGTATCCAACCGCCGGCCCATATCGATGGCATTCGGGTACTCGGCGGCCAAGACGCGGTCGCACAACTCGAAGAAAACCCCTTCATGGCAATCCAAAACTTTGGCTACCGTCTCGAGCCACCACGGTAGGATGTCTCCTAGGTCCAGGAAGTCGTCGTCCGGCATAGCTTGCACCACGGAAGCCATATACCGCCACGAGCGATGCCGGAGAGCGCCCTGACACCACGCGCGAAGGGCGCTGCGCCATCGCTCTATTGGCCATTTGCCTTCTTTAGCTAAGTCGCACAAAGCGAAGCCACACACAAAGGAGCGGGTAGCGCAAATTTTACCCCAGTCGTCGACGGAAAACGGGGACGCGGGCCGTTTAGCCGAATGCGTTTTGAGCCACTCCACGAGGTCTTTTCTTCGCCGGGGCGCAATATCCACCTGCCTTGGGTCCTGGTGACCAGGATCACCGGTGGCCGTCATCCAATGTCGGAATTCATCTCGTTCATCGTCTGCAGGGCACCAATCGGGATAGGCTGCGGACAGCGCACTCAGACGGGCCTCGCTCTTGTGCCCCAAGGGGGCCTCCCCCGACTTAAGCTTGGCGAGACGTAACCAGACAGTCCGGTCGGTCCACTGTTGATAATAGTCCGACCCCGCAAACTGGGACAACAATTCCGGAGGTGGCCCGGCCACAATGGCGGCCTCCAATCTTTGACGTGCCCCAGCGGGCAGGCTGGCGCCTTGCTGAACCAGAAGGCGCATCATTTCGCGCCATGTTTCGTCTGCCCATAGCCACCACGTCCGATCTGCTAAAAGCCAATCCACCCATTCACCGTTGGGCGCGATGTCGTTATAGGTTGCGGCGAATAATGCGAGCCGCCTAAATGTGGGATAAGGGCGCGTGGCCCAGTTCTGCGCAAGGTATCGGGCCTGCTCTCGGTTCTTCTCGTACACGGCAAGCCACGCATCCCGCAGGAGTTCAATTAAGACAACCCAGTCCCGGTATCCCCGATTTTGCCAGTGGGGGCCGATTGACGGCAGGTGCCAGTGCCCGTTATCGTGGCGGTCGTCTGCCTGCCCAAGGGCCCGCAACAGATCCAGGGCGTCACTCAACAACTGCTGAAAGTCCTCGACCAATATTGGCAAGCACTCCGCCCACGCCTCTGTTTTCTGAATCTCCTTCAACCAATATTGCGAATTGTCCGCTCCTAGTGCGAGTTCGGCGTCCGCCGGCTTCTCAATAATCTCAACACCGTCTGGCCCGACACCGCTATCCCGCCACGTAAAGGGTCTTGTGAGGGCCACTTTTGGTGCCAGCAGGGCCCGCAACTCCAGCCGAGTAGTTATCGTCAACCCTTCGCGTCCTAAGCGCTCTACCCAGGACAGAAAATTAGGTCCTGGCTGTTGGGAGCGGACGAGGCCTCCAAGCAGAATCTGCCACAACACCTGCATCTGGGGCCCGGGCACGGCGTTGGGTGCATAGAGACGCGCCGCGACGAGTCGTTCTGTAGAGCCCTCGGCTTTCCACTTCGCAAGTTGCCTTAGCTGGTCTTCTATTAGTCGCGCGAAACGATTATCCAAAACCCCACCTTGCTCGATGACCCACAATAGCAGTTCAGGATCGTTTAAATGGCGCACGAGCCATCGGGCGAGATGATACATACCAGCGTCCCAACCACTGCTGCCACCGGTAGACACCACGCTCATAGCTAGGGACTGTGTATAGGGCGGCGGCCGCGACAACAGGCTGAACGCCGATTCTCCGCGGCGTTTTTCGGCAGCAGGTACCCCGAACCGGCCCAGATCTTGGGAATCGAAGCAAGGCTCACTCAGAACCTTCAGCCACTCGAGCGATGGCGCAGGATTTAAATCGGCAAATTGCTTCGCGGGCACCCCTGACTTATCCGATAACGCCCAGAGCATACGGCCCACAAAGTCATCCTCAGCCGTACTCGCTGTCGGCCGCGTCATGGCATGCTCGGCCACGATGCGCTCCTTACCCTGAATGCCATACCGATAAGCTGCGGCCCAGTTCTCGAGAGTATCATGCAGACTAGAATGCTTGCCCGCCCCATCCGGCCCTGCATGATAGAGAATGGGCGTTACGCCCTTCGCTTCCCATGCTGCGGCGGCCTGGTTCGCTTCCTGTCCTGTCTCGCAAACTCCGAAGGCATACGCCTGAGATCCGGGTTCGCCCAAATGACGATCCGCAGCGAGGGCGTCCATCATGTAACGCATAACGGGATCATTAATGCCGTAGCCCACAAAACAGATGATGTAATTGCGAAATAATTCGCTGACGAAACGGGCCGCCCAGCGTTCGGTCAGATATGCGAGGCCGAAATCCCCGCTGGTCAGAACGAGCCTCTTAAGCGCTGCTTTGTCGACGCGATCGGGTAGCAGGCCATGGAGGTAGACTATGCCATCCCACCTGCTGTCCTTGGGAATCGGCAAGAGGGGCGCGGAATAGGTAGGGGCTGCGATTTTTTCTCGGGTCTTAAGTCGCTCGAAAATCCGATCGAAATTAGTTGTCACGAGACGCAACACGCCCTCGCGCGTGCGGCCCAGCTGCAGTAAGGCTTGGTGAGTTCTCGTGGCTTCTTTACGCCGGAGTCTGGGTTTGAGGATCTCCACTAACGGCGTCCGTACGCCCAGCCGACCATCATGGTAACGCTGCTCCAAGAGATGGAGCACGCTATCGTACCGCCCACTTTTGTACGCGCTTTCCTCAATCGACGTTTGGTCTATGCCGAGCGCGGTGTAAATCTCATTAACCAAACCACCAAACCCCGGAAGCCCGGCCGCACATGAAATGCCCGCGCCACAAAACAATATGACGCGCCCCTCCTCATGCGCATCAAGTAAAGAATTAGGGACGCGCGGCCCGCCTTTAACAAACTGCATTCGTCAATTCCTAAACCTGTCAGACGCCACAGACGTTGCCATCGGATCCTCTCCTGTCAGGGTTTCTCACAGAACGCCATACTGAGCGTTGACGTCAATGTGACCGTGCGCGTTGCATTGGGCACGAACTCGCGTTCTACATCAACTGTCAGTATTGTCGGCACTAGGTTATCCGTTTTGTGGGCTCTAAACGCCACCTTGTGGCCCCGATTGAAGCCCTTCTTGTACCAGGAGCGCGAGGACTTGGTAAGGGCAGCCTTGTATCTTTTGTCTCATAGCTTCTCGCTTGGGGCCCGCTATTTTTAAGGTTCTCTCCGGTAAGAATCTTGTCGATGTCCTGAACGGTTTACATAATGACGGCACTTGCGCGGCTGGGCGATTCGGAGATGGTCTTGTTCGCGCCGGTCATGAGTAGTCCTGCGGTTATCGGTTCCGGGTACGACAGGCCGGCCACCAACTTACCTGTGACGGCATGTGCGTCCTGCTCGGGGATGGAAACACTGTTCCGCCCACGATAGCCCCAAATCAACACCTCCACCATGTTGGCGATGGAATGGTGCTCGCGGGTTGCCGCCGTACGCAGCGCTTCTTTCGGTCGTGGCTCAATACGAAAGGTCAACGTGGTGGTTTTGGCAGTCGCCATAACACACTTCCCAAATAGGTCGCTGGAGATGCACTGCAATTTACAGTAAAATCCGGCATAATCCAACGACATATCACCACGGGACACAGAGACGCGCTACGTGATGCCAAAAATTTCTCTCAACCACGATTGCGCCTGTATACTTCGAGTTTCGGAGGCGGGGTAGAAAGGCGGCGGGATCCTTTTGGATACAGAGAAACTGTCTTGCTCATCGCCGTGAACTTCATGCCGGCAACGGGGAATCGGCACCATGACGCGCTTTGCTAGTTTGACGACCGCTCCCGCTGAAACACGTCGCCTTCTACGAACACGGTTCGCGCGGTTCCTGCCGTCCCCACACGATGCCCCATATCAACCCGGACAATCAGGCGCCCTTCCGGACGAGGACGTCCTTCAGATTTTCCTGAGTCTCACAATCGAAAGCGCCAGTGACGTGGCCCACGCTCGGCGCGTTTATGTAGAGGCGGCTACAGAAACAGCTGACGTCCCCGAAATCGATGCTCTCCTCACTGCGGGATGGTGCCGTGTTGTATGGGAACGCATTTTTATCTCCTTTGACACAGAACGTGCCGCACAAGGAGCCGACGATGTCCCCGCTTGGTTCAAGTCGTTCTTGGAACAGCGTTATGAGGACCGTTATCACGTAGCCCTTGCGACAGGTGGGAGCCGCGAACTCCGCGGGACCATTGCAGCCGTTAACGCAGGGACCCTTCAACCACGCGATGTTCTCTGCCAATCACCAGAATGGGTGGCCGCCCGTCTTTGGGATCGCGCGCTGCCGGAACTTTCCGATGCGCCTCGCGCTTTGCGGACATGGGTGGATCGACGGGCACTTCTGACCTATCGCTCGCTGATACCAAGCCAAATTTGGGACGATACCGCAGCTCAAAGATTTCGCGATGCCGCCTCAAGCATCCTTGAGACGGCCTGCCCACCGGGATGGAACGCCTGTCGGGATCGGTTTGTCCGCGAGTTAGCAATGGCAAGAAGGCAACCTCAATCAAGCTACGAGGGGTTTGTCGCCCCTGTTCCGGAGACTCTCGTTGACCGGATCCTCTGGCTAGAACATCATACCTTACAGGATGCTACGTGGTCGGCACGATTCGCCGTTGAGGCCCTATCGAGCCTAGTACATCTTCTGCTCGCGGATGTCGCGGCCGCCGACAACGCGCCAGCCCCTCATCCCCTCGTGCGCCATGTTGTCGATCTGGCCCTTGATCGGCCCGAGCTCCTGCTTGCCCTTGTTGACCAAGCTCGCGCAGACGCACGCCTGCTCGCCGACCTACTCTTCTGCCCGGAGACCTGCGCCCTGGCGTGTTTGCTGGTAGCGCAGTGGACGATTCGACACAGCGCCTGGGACGCCGAGTTGGTCCGCCGTGACGGCGAAGTTGCCAAAGAAACGGCCTTTTCCGATTCTGTCTCGATCCTAGGGTCTTTTTTGCGGGAGGGGAAAGTGCCTCCCGGCGAGGTGGCGGCATTGCTAGCCTGGATACATGCTAGCGGAAAACCCGGGTTTATTGAGGATCTGAGTACTGAGACAATGCGGTCCGCTCTACGAAGCGAGCTTGTCGGACAACCTCTGGACACATTACGCCCATTGACAGAGACCTTCACCGCAGACATGCCCGCATCCGGTTTGGGGACACCCCTTTTTGCGGCTGCGCTTGATGTCATTGACGCTGGCCAACTCGCCGCCGACATTGCCCCGGAGCCTCTTGTTTTGGCTTACGTTCAGTCAATCAGAGCGGGCGAATACGGGTTATCAGCGCACCGAATCAGTAGGGGTGCCGCTGCCGCTCTCTTCGCGCTTGCCTCCCGCACATCACCAGAATTGCATCAACAATTCCTGTCCCCCCTCGACATTCAAACACGCCTCAGGGAAGCCCATACCTCTCAAGAAAACAAGTACTCCTTACTCGATACCGTCGCTCGTGCACTGCGGGCCCACATACGCATACTGGGCCGAGCGATCGCAGGGTACGAAGATGCTGTACCAGACGATCTTCGAGATGCACTGATCGCTGCTGTGCGCGCGGGAGCCATCGACCGCGCTGAAAGGAGTCAGATCTGCGCATTCGCCGCACGCTTTGAGGCAAGCCCTTTTGGGGGCATTACAGACCGCCCTATTGCCGTGGATCTTGCTGCCGCACTTCAGGCGTTAAACGGCGAAAGTCGACGACAACTCCTAACCTGGATCTTAACAACAGACGAGCCCCTGGTGCTCGCCCACCTTATATCCATCGCCCCACACGATACTCGCGATCCCATTAAACAACGACTCAATGCGCTCACACCCACGGACGCGACCGCAGTACATTCTTTAACAGAGATTCAAGCCCGCATCCAGGCGCTCTTGTCGTCTGGCGCCACTGACGCTGCCGCGCGTTTCATTGAAGCTGAACACACTGTTACCACCCTGGGTAAGGTTCCTGGTCGAGAATTGGTTCGTCTCGGAGCTTCCTTACAGCTCCAATTATTGCGTGGTGACTGGAGTTCTATTGCGGACGCTACGGTACCTCCCGACCTTACCCCTTCCGAGCAAAATTCCGCCAGGGACACTATCCAATTCTACCAAGCTGTCGCTGAAGTGAAAAAGCCCAACGGATCGCTTGAGCGCGCAGAGATGCTTTTTTCTGGCCTTCACACACGCCACTCCTATGTCGCCGCTTACGCCACGAACGTGTTCGCGACGCGACTTAATCAGCTCCAAAACCGTAATGCCTTCGCTTTAATTCGCGGTGAATCTCTTCGTCAAGGCCGAGTCTTGCTGGCCCAGACCGAAGACATGATGGAAAATTTCCGGGGCGCCACGGCATCTGATCTCGACACCTTCATCTGCAACAAAGCTCAATTATTGCTTGCCCTGCGTCAGCCCGAACAAGCTTATGAGCTATTGGAGCCTATTTATACCGCTCGTCCGCGGGATGCCGTAGCGGCATATTGCGCCGTGGCGCTCTCGAGAATGGGGCGCTCCACAGAAGCATTGGGTGTTTTGGGTCACGCCGAGCAAATGTTTGGTATAACTGATGTAGTACGTGCCGCGCGATTACTGCTCCGCGGGGATGCCGCCACTGTTGGCAGCATAAACCTCATTACGGACACGAAAGACATAGCGGCCATTAAACAAGCCTTGTTTGATTTGTCGCAGCTGGATCATATTTCCCAAACGAGCGTCTTCAAACCTCCGCCAGAATCGTTTGAGGCGTGGGTTATCGAGCAGGTCCGGTCAGCAGCCGCGAGCGTCGCATCCCTCGTTCCCACGATGAAAGTCATTGTTCTTGACGAATGCGAGGATGATCTAAGCGCCTTAATCCGTGAATTGCTCACTGGCCGACTGGCCTTCATAGGGTGGTCTATAGCCGACCAAACCAAGGGTGGATTCACGTCAAAAGGTAATCCTGGTGAACGGGACCTCGTCATCAAGAAGCAGGAAACCGAGCTTACTGTGATCGAAGCTGTTGTGTGTAAACGCCCAGTTGACCGCGCGTGGGAAAACGGGAAGCGCCATTTCCGGAAATTATTCGCTTATTCGTCATGCCACCTATTCTTCCATCTGACATATGCGTACGTTGCAGACATCGTGTCTCTTATTGCTACGCTCAAAGCCATCTCAGAACACTATGCACCAGCGGGGTTTGGGTTTTCCGGTTCGGAAGACATCCCACATACCGACTCTCGCCCTCACGGGTTTATGGCCCGCTACAACTCACAGGTTGGCGAGGTAAAGGTCGTATTCCTTGTGCTCGACCTAGGACAATCGGCACAAAAGGCCGCTGCAAAAGTGGCCGCCCCCTAGACCACACAGAAAGACATCCCGTCCTACACGGCGCTTGTGACGGGCCTCAAACGAAAACTCCATATGCCTATACTCGTACCGTTTTCCAGTACGTTTCCTATATTCTTATCCTTTTCGCCCGATTTTCACGGGCTCGTCAGTGGGCTTTGCCCATAAGGACAGGCGGCCTCCATAAGACACATGACAAGCGTCCCTACAACTCCAATCGATAAACTCACACTACACGCTATTGTCATCACATCACCCCCTTGGGTTACGGAGAATACAAACATCGCGTTTACGCACAGCTTTACCCAAATACCCGCAGAACAAAATACCAAGGGGGCGCCTGCCATCGTCAGTCCCGGGAGGCCGGTCCCGGAAGATGCACCGAAGTGCATTTCGGCACCCTTATTATACCACAGCGCCATTCTGCACGCCCAATGTTACCGTAGGCGCCTCGTAGCGTTGATATCTAGGAGGTGAGCCGTTACCAAAGCTTTCTCAGGACGCGTCTTACGCCTTCACTGCCCACACGTCGTACTCGATCATTGGCTTGGACTTTGCGCGCAGGAAGGCATCCGCCTGCCGCTTGCCTTCCATGGCCGATCCAGCCTCCTGGATGGTAGCAATGCGCCACCC
>JAJYPQ010000534.1 GCA_021795255.1 Pseudomonadota bacterium | reverse complement strand
AGGCGCGTGTACGAGCGCCCGCGAAGCCTGTGTCCGCGAAGCCTGTGATCGCCGGTATCGGGGCGTCGGCGGGCGGCCTTGAGGCCTTCACCCTACTGCTGCAACATCTCCCTCCCCAGACGGGCATGGCCTTTGTGCTCGTGCAGCATCTTGACCCCGGGCACGAAAGCGCGCTTCCGCAGATATTGTCGCGATTGACCAAAATGCCGGTCCGGGAGGCTACGAACAATCTCGTGGTCGCCGCAGACCACGTCTACATCATTGCGCCGAATACGGATATGCGGCTCGTGGGGGGCGTCCTAAAGCTGGAGCCACGTTCCCGGGCCCGCCTTCATCATTCCATCGATATCTTCTTTGAGTCCCTGGCGAGCGACCTGCGGGAACGGGCTATTGGGGTCGTTTTGTCCGGTACGGCATCCGACGGGACCCTGGGGCTTGAGGCCATCAAGGCCGCCAATGGCATCACCATCGCCCAGGACGGGTCCGCCAAATACGATTCCATGCCCCGCAGTGCGATCGCCTCGGGCTGCGTCGATATGGTATTGGCCCCAGACGCGATCGCAGCCGAGCTCGCGCGGATAGCCCACCACCCCTACGTCCTATGTCAGGACCCCGTTCTCTTGGGGACTACGAGCGAAGGCCAGGTCGTCAGAGAGGGTGGCCGCCGGCCGGCAGGCGCGCGCCCCGCACCCGTCCCCTCCGATTCCCAGGCGTTCGCGGATATTCTCCTGCTCCTTCGGAGCCGCACGGGCGTGGATTTGTCCGAGTACAAGGCCAACACCCTGGAGCGCCGCATCGCCCGGCGCATGGTGTTGGCACGGACTACGAGCACGAGCCGCTACCTGGAGTCTCTGCTCGCGGATCCGGAAGAGCTCCAGCGCCTGTATGCCGATCTCCTCATAAGTGTGACCGATTTTTTCCGTAACCCCGAGGTGTTTGAGTGGCTTAAAAGCGAGATCGTCGGTGCCCTGGCGACCCGGGCCGAGGGCGAGCCGATACGCGTGTGGGTCCCCGGTTGCGGTACGGGTCAGGAGGCCTATTCGCTCGCCATGATCTTTATGGAGTGTGTCGGGGAGGGGGGTGTAATCCCAGCCTTGCAGATCTTCGCTACCGACCTCAACGACTCGGTCCTCGATAAGGGCCGCGCGGGCTTCTACACCCAAGGTGCTCTTCAAAACGTCTCTCCCGACCGGCTTAAGAGATTCTTTGTCGAGGAACCGCTCGGCTATCGCGTGACCAAGGAGCTCCGGCAGCTTGTGGTCTTTGCGCGCCAAAACGTGCTGGTCGATCCGCCGTTTTCGCGGATCGATCTGGTCAGTTGCCGCAACCTTCTCATCTATCTCGAGCCGGCCTTGCAGGAAAAGGTCCTGGTCTCCTTCCATTACGCCTTAAAGGACGATGGCTGTCTGGTTCTGGGGGTGTCCGAGTCCATCGGCCGATCGAGCGATCTCTTTTCAGTCAGCGACAAAAAGTTGAAGATCTACAGCAAGAAGCCGGTCTCTATCCCCTTGTTTTCCGTGCCACCCCGTTCGGAGCGCGCGACCGCCCAAAGACGTTTGCCGGCCCCGGCCCCGCGACCGGCGACCGGCCCGGCGGTGCGGCCGATCGAGTTGAGCCCCGAGCGCGAGGCCGATCGCGTGACGTTTCGGCATTTTGCGCCGCCAGGCGTGCTCGTGGATGCCGATTTCCGGATCATACAATTCCGGGGCCCGACCAGCCCCTACCTGAACCCGCCGGCGCACAGCGCCGACTTCACGCTGCTCACCATGGCGACCGAAAGCCTGCTCTTGCCATTGCGCACGGCCTTGGAGAAGGCGCAAAAGACCATGCGGCCGGTCCGTCAATACCGTGTGCCGGTGGACGAACAGGGATCGCGCGCGGATACGGTCGATATCGAAGTCATACCCCTTAAGAACCTGAAGGACCTGCATTACCTGGTGGTCTTTTTGCCGAGCGATAAGCCAGGTGCCCGCCTGTCGGATGCGGCGAGCGAGCCACCCCTTAAGCCTGTGGCGAGCCGGTCCCGCGAACCGAAGCGCGAGGCGCTGCGGCGTATCGCAGCCCTCGAGGACAAATTGCGGGAGGCGCGCGACTATATAGACGCCCTGCAGGCCCACGATAGGGTCGCCTCCGCCGAGGCCCAGGCGACGAACGAGGAGGTGCAGTCGGCGAACGAGGAGCTCCAAAGCATGAACGAGGAGCTCGAGACCTCGAAAGAGGAGCTGGAGTCGACCAACGAGGAATTGATCACCGTCAACGAGGAGATGGCGAGCCGCAATGCCGAGCTGAACCACTTGAACGCCGACCTCTCGAACCTTCATTCGAGCATTAATCTCCCGATCTTGGTGCTAGGCCACGACCTCATCATTCGCCACTTCACGTCGCCGGCGGGGGCGCTTTTTAATCTCATGGCAGGCGACGTGGGCCGGCCGCTCGGCCGTCTCAAACATAATCTGGTCGGGGTCGATATCGAAAAATTCATTTCCAACTCCGTCGACTCGGTACGCGTGTGCGAGCTCGAGGTCCAGGACAAAAGCGGCCGCTGGTACACGCTTCGCGTGCGCCCCTACGTGACGCTCGATAAGGCGGTTAAGGGCGCCGTGGTGGTCTTGATCGATATCGATGATTTAAAGCGCAATGTCGACAGGCTCACCCGGGCGCGCGATTACTCGGAAGCCATTCTCCGGGCCGCGCGCGGGCCACTTTTGGTGCTGGGCCGCGGGTTGCGCGTCAACGCCGTTAATGATGCGTTCTGTCGCATGTTCAAGGTCACTCGCGACTATGCCGAAGGACGCCCTTTTTTCGACTTAAGCGAAGGCGCTTGGGGTATTCCGAAATTGCGCAGCCTGATCGAGGACATTCTGCCGCGAAACAGTTTTTTCGACGATCTCGAGATAACCCAAAGCTTCCCGGTCATAGGGAAGCGCATAATGCGCCTGTCCGGGCGGCCTCTGGATTACGAAGAGGGTCTGCCGCAAGTGGCCCTTTTGTCCATCGATGACGTCACCGCCCAGTATGAAGCGCTGAAGGCCTTGCGCACCTCGGAGACCCGTTTTCGGCGATTGTTCGACACCGCCCAAGACGGCATCCTGCTTGTAGATCCCCTGAGCCGCAAGGTCCTGGACGCCAACCAGAGCGCGGTCGAGTTGTTGGGAGTGTCCTTGGATGCCCTGCTTGGCCGGGAGCTTTGGGAGGTGGGGCTACTCAAAGACGAGCCCTCTA
>JAJYPQ010000533.1 GCA_021795255.1 Pseudomonadota bacterium | reverse complement strand
GGTTCCAAGACATGCGACCTCCCTCGCTTTCGCTATTTAGGGGATAATCCGCCCTATTCGTTTGAAATCCACACCTCCACCGTGGGCGGTATTCCAGCTAAACCATATCAAAAACGCCCGTCCTACCAGATTCCTCTGTGGTACATAGCCCCAGTAACGGCTGTCGTCGCTCAAATCGCGATTGTCCCCGAGCACAAAGTACTCGTGGGGCGGTACCACGAAATGCATCGGTGGCTGAGTGATGCCGGGTATCAAGATAATGTGGTGGACGATCTTGCCGAGCTTCTCGGTGTACCGGTAGGCCTCGAGGAAACGGCCGCTCTGTTCGGCATACAGATAGGGGCGCTTGTGGTAATGGGGAATGAGCTTGCCATCGATATAGAGTTGCTTATTGATATAGGCGATATGGTCGCCTGGGAGCCCTACGATACGCTTGATATAGTCCACGGCCGGATCGCGCGGATAACGAAAGACCACCACCTGGCCCCGTTTGGGCTCGCCTACCGACAGTATCTTGGTGTGCAGGATCGGCAGACGCAGGCCGTAGGCAAACTTGTTCACGAGGATGAAGTCGCCCACATGGAGCGTGGGGATCATCGAGCCCGACGGGATGCGAAACGGCTCGACCACGAACGAACGGATCAAGAGTACGACCAAGATGACGGGAAAGAACGAACGGGCATATTCGGCGTAGAGTGGCGGCTTGCCATCTTTGTTGCGCCGCACTAAGGCATCGATCAACCAAAGTACCCCCGTCAACAGCAGTAGGCCGACAAGCCACGCGGAGAAATCGTTCAAGGACATGGTCATTTCTCAACCCGCAAAACGGCCAGAAAGGCCTCTTGAGGAATTTCGACGGATCCCAGCTGTTTCATACGCTTCTTTCCTTCCTTTTGACGTTCGAGAAGCTTGCGTTTCCGGCTCACGTCCCCGCCATAGCACTTGGCCGTGACATTCTTGCGCAAGGCCTTCACTGTCTCGCGCGAGATGACATGCGCCCCAATCGCGGCCTGAATCGCGACATCGAACATCTGGCGCGGTATCAATTCGCGTAGCCTACGTATCAGTTCGCGGCCCCGGTATTGGCTCTGCGTCCGGTGCGTAATCACCGAAAGGGCGTCCACCCGATCGCCGTTGATCAGGATATCGACGCGCACCAGATCGGCTGTCCGAAACTCATGAAACTCATAATCAAAGGACGCATAACCCCGGCTCAGCGACTTCAGTCTATCGAAGAAGTCGATAACGACCTCATTTAACGGGATCTCGTAAGACAGCATCGCCTGGCGGCCTAGGAAGCGCAGGTCCTTTTGGGTCCCGCGCTTCTCGACGCAAAGCTGGATCACCGGCCCAAGATACTCCTGAGGCACAAGAATATTACACAAAATTATGGGTTCGCGAACCTCGCGGATCAGGCCGGGATCGGGAAGCCGCGCCGGGTTATCGACCCGTAGACGCTCCCCCTTCGTGGTTTCGACCTCGTAAATGACGGTGGGTGCCGTGGTGATAAGACTGAGGCCATATTCCCGTTCGAGCCGCTCTTGCACGATTTCCATGTGCAACATGCCAAGAAACCCGCAACGGAAGCCGAAACCCAGGGCCTCCGAGGTCTCGGGCTCGAAATGCAGCGAGGCATCGTTGAGCTTCAGCTTCTCCAAGGCCTCCCGAAAGCTGTCGTAATCCCCGGCCTCGATCGGATAAAGCCCGGCGAAAACGCGGGGCTTGATCTCCTTAAAGCCTGGTAGCGGCTCGGCCGCGGGGCGTCGGGCCTCGGTAATGGTGTCTCCGACGCGGGCCCCCTTGACGTCTTTGACGCCGGCTACGACGTAACCGACTTCGCCTGTCTTAAGCTCTTCAACCGGGTGGCGCTTCGGGGTGAAAATGCCCACCTGCTCGACGTCATAATCGCGACCGGTGGCCATCATGCGCACACGACTCCCGCGGCGCAGCACGCCGTCGACTACCCGCACCAGGGCCACCGTGCCCAGATAGGTATCAAACCAGGAATCCACGATGAGCGCCTTAAGCGGTCCATCGCTCTGGCCCCGCGGCGAGGGAACAAGGGCCACGAGCGCCTCGAGTATGTCGCGGATGCCTTCTCCGGTCTTCGCGCTGACCCGAATCGCATCGGTCGCGGGGACACCGATGATATCCTCGATCTCGCGCGCTACTCGCTCCGGATCAGCGGCCGGCAAATCGATCTTATTAAGGACCGGCACAATCTCCAAATTCAGTTCGGCCGCGGTATAGCAATTGGCGACGCTTTGCGCCTGAACGCCCTGCGCCGCATCGACGACCAAAAGCGCCCCTTCACAGGCCGTAAGTGATCGCGAGACCTCGTAGGAAAAGTCGACATGCCCGGGCGTGTCGATGAGGTTGAGTTCGTAGGTAAGGCCATCCAGGGCTAGGTATTGGAGGGTAACGCTCTGGGCCTTGATGGTGATACCACGCTCGCGCTCGAGATCCATGGAATCGAGAACCTGGCTCTCCATCTCGCGGGCGGTGAGCCCCCCGCAAAACTCGATGAACCGATCGGCCAACGTCGACTTCCCGTGGTCAATATGAGCAATGATAGAGAAATTCCGAATGCGATCTTGCAAGCTGGGCCTTAGAGCGCTGACGCTTCCCCCGAAAACCGGTCCACTAGGTGAGGCGGCATCATACCGGGTTTCCGAAGACGGACCAACTATTTGGTCAAGGCCAAAAAGACCGCCGCTCCGCCTCTGTGGATAAGTACCGGTACCGGTGTCGTCGGAAGCCTCGCTAAAATAGACATGAACGAATGCACACTATCAACGGGGTGGCCGGCCAGTTCTATGATCACATCGCCTGGACTGATCCCGGCCTTAGCGCCCGGGCCGGAACTTACGCCCTCGACGAAGACCCCCGCTGGCACACCGATCTCGCTCTTTTGCCGGTCGCTCAGGTCGCGCAACGCCAATCCCAGGCTCGCCGTGTTTCGCGGCTTGGACGGCGCCTTGGAGAGTACTGCAGGCAGGGCCTGGGGTAGCGCCCCTACAGTCACGAACACCGTCTCAGCGTGCCCATTGCGTATCACCTTAAGGCGCGCCTTAGCGCCGACTGGCGTAAGGCCCACAAGCGGCGGCAGGTTCGAGGAGCGCGTTATGGGATGACCGTCGTAGCGCACAATGACGTCTCCGACCTCGAGCGTCGAGTGGGCGGCCGGGCTATTGGGGAGAACCTCGGACACCAAGGCACCGTACGGCTTAC
>JAJYPQ010000061.1 GCA_021795255.1 Pseudomonadota bacterium | reverse complement strand
CACGCACGAGTCTTTGCTTGAGGCGGGACATTTTATCGCCACCATCGAACGTCGCCAGGGGCTCAAGGTAGCCTGTCCCGAGGAGATCGCCTATCGTATGGGCTACGTGAATTCAGAGCAGCTCGAGGCGCTTGCCACCCCCTTAGAGAAAAATGGTTACGGGAAGTACCTCTTGGGTCTGCTTCGGGAGCCTCTGATGTCATGAAGGTCATTGAGACGGCATTGCCGGATGTTTTGTTGCTGGAGCCGCGAGTCTTCGAAGACGAGCGGGGCCACTTCTTTGAGAGCTACAACAAGAAGACCCTGAAGGATCTCGGGATCGATTACGAGTTCGTGCAGGACAATCACTCGCGGTCAAAGAAAGGGGTATTAAGAGGCCTCCATTACCAGATCCAACAGCCTCAGGGTAAGCTTGTTCGGGTAATCGAAGGCGAAGTCTTCGACGTAGCCGTCGACATTCGTAAGAGCTCCCCCACATTTGGCAAGTGGGCGGGGTTTAATCTTTCAGCTTCTAACAAAAGGATCGCGTGGATCCCGCCGGGATTCGCGCATGGCTTTCTGGCACTTTCTGACTCTGCGGAATTCCTTTACAAGACCACCGAATATTGGGCCGCTCAGCATGAGCGTTGTATCCGGTGGGACGATCCAGAAATTCTAATCACCTGGCCTCTTGCGGCGGCGCCGATTGTGTCAGACAAGGACAGGGCGGGTACATGGCTTCACAACGCATCGATTTATGGTTGATCGTGAAGAGCATCGCGATATCGCAGGCCTTGCCATATAGGAAGGCGCGCAGCCAATGATCCCACAATTAGACGCGGCGGTCGCTCTGGACCTACAGACAAAGTGCTCCATACTTGGGCGTAATGGAGATGGCTTGCGGATATGAACGATCTGGGACCACAAGTGGCTCAACAGTGTGATCAACAAGGCAAGCTCTTACATGCTGCGTCGTTTGCGCCCACCATTCTTCCTTATCCCAGCGCCTGGTTAGGGCATATCCCTTTCGCGGCTTGGATCATCCAGGAGGTTGCGCCGCAGACTTTTGTGGAGCTTGGCACACACCACGGACATTCCTACTTCGCATTTTGCCAAGCGGTTGTAGAGGCCAGGCTACGCACCCAATGCTTCGCAGTAGATACTTGGGGTGGCGATCCGCAGACTGGCTATTACGGCGAAGAAGTTTTTGCTCGTGCTAAAACCCATAACGAGAGAAATTACAAACACTTCTCGCGCTTTCTCAGAATGCCATTCGATGACGCCGTCGCGCACTTCGCCGATGGCTCCATTGACCTGCTTCATATTGACGGGTTGCATAGCTACGAAGCTGTTCGTCATGATTTCGAGACGTGGCTTCCGAAGCTTGCTCCTGGCGCCGTGGTCTTGCTGCATGATACCGCTATGCGCGCTCCAGGGTTTGGCGTACATCGCTTTTGGGGGGAGCTCATTGATTCCTATCCGCGCCACATAGAATTCCAACACGCCTGTGGCCTAGGGGTTTTGCAGATTGGCGGTGGGCCGATTTGCGCTAACCTCAAGTGGTTGATGCAAGATGCGCACGAACGAGTGGACGTTCTGCGCTACTTCGAGGCGCTGGGCGCACGACAAGAGGAGCGGTTTGCTTTGGATTCGCTCCGGAACCATAGCAAAGGTCTTGAGGATGAGATTGAGCGGCTTCGGGCTGAAGTTGGCGGACACAAAAGCGCTCTCGATTTAGCTGACGTAAGGATCACAAATTTGGTGGAACGCGAGAGAAACA
The DNA here is from genome assembly GCA_021795255.1 of Pseudomonadota bacterium. Next base: position 12,266 of record JAJYPQ010000061.1, on the reverse strand, counting down.
AAGACGCCACCATTTCTACGCTTAGGCAAGAAATCGAGCGCCAAGAGGCGCATATCCGTGCTCTCTATACCTCGACATCCTGGCGCTTAACGCAGCCCCTACGGGAGATGAGAGCCTGGTTAGCCAGAATACGGGATGTAGGAACTCACGCTATTATCTGGGTGCGCGGTCGTGGCGGCTTACAGAAGGCTATCCGTGTGACTATCAGCACGTATAGAGCGCATGGCTTGAAGGGGTTGCGGGCAAAGGCTAGGTCTGCTGTACGCAAGGGATGCTCTGGGCCGGTGCCTGGGTCCGATGGCAATGATAGAAACGATTACGCGGCATGGTTGACAAAATATGACTGCGGCACTGACGAATGGCGCCGCGCGATGCGCCGAGATATAGAGTTTTTTGATAGGCCGCCATTAGTGTCGGTCATTATGCCAACTTATAACTCAAATCATAAGTGGTTACGGGAGGCAATTGCTTCTGTCCAAGCGCAGGTGTACCCGTATTGGGAACTTTGTATAGCAGATGACGCATCGACGGATCCAGCCGTCCGCGAGATATTGCGGGATTATGCAAAAAGCGATGCGCGCATAAAGGTCGTATTTCGTGCGGAGAACGGTCATATATCTGTGGCCTCCAACAGCGCATTAGATATCGCATCTGGGGACTGGATCGCGTTGCTCGATCACGACGACCGCCTGCATGAGTCCGCTCTGTACTGGGTAGCGAAGGAAATAATGGCCGAACCAGAGTGTGCCATTGTATATTCCGATGAAGACAAGATTGACATAGACGGTCGGCGTCGAGACCCGTATTGGAAATGTGAATGGAATAGGGATCTGTTCTATTCACATAATATGATTTCGCATCTCGGTGTATACAGAAATGATATTGTAAAAAAAGTTGGCGCTTTTCGGGAAGGATTCGAAGGAGCGCAGGATTACGATCTCGCTTTGCGCTGCTCGGAACAAGTGGCGCCTGGGCAGATCCGGCATATCCCACGCGTCTTATATCATTGGCGCATCCATGCTGGGAGCGCTTCGCAATCATCTCAGGCTAAGCCCTACGCAGCAGTGGCGGGAGAGCGAGCACTCGATGAGCATCTCGTTCGACGCGGATTGAAAGCAAGTGCGCGATGGATAGAATACGGATACAGAGTGGAATATGAAATAGCCAAACCGTGTCCTATGGTAAGCGTTATTATTCCGACAAGGGACCGGGTCGACTTGCTGCGCAAATGCGTTAATAGTGTATTGACCAGAACGGCATATGAGCTGTACGAGATTGTAGTTGTGGATAACGGATCGATCGAGCGGTCGACTCGGGAATTTCTCGATGAAATTGGGGAAAATCCGAAAGTTCGTGTAGTCAGGGATGCTAGCCCGTTCAATTTCTCTGCGCTAAACAATCGCGCAGTGGCTTTGGCGGATGGCGACATCATTGCCCTCTTGAATAGTGACATAGAGGTTATATCGCCTGAGTGGCTTTGCGAGATGGTGAGCCTAGCAGTACAAGAGGACGTAGGAGCCGTAGGCGCACGGCTGTGGTATCCGGACGAGACGTTGCAGCACGGTGGTGTAATTCTGGGAATAGCTGGGGTAGCGGGGCATTCGCACCGTTATTTACCAAGGTTTAATGCGGGTTTTTTTGGGCGTGCGAGTCTTCGTCAATCGTTATCGGCTGTAACGGGCGCCTGCCTAGTCGTGCGCAAAACGGTGTATCAGGAAGTGGGCGGACTAAATGAGCGCGATTTAGCGATCGCGTTTAATGATGTCGATTTCTGTTTGCGGATCCGCAATGCCGGGTATCGAAATGTCTGGAGCCCTTATGCGGAGTTATATCATCATGAATCCGCCAGCCGAGGCGCAGACACTGAAACCGACAAGAGAATCCGCCTTGTAGGTGAAACTGCGTTTATGAAGAGTCAGTGGGGTGGGCTGCTGATGCAGGATCCGGCGTATAGCCCGAATCTGACATTAGATTTTGAGGATTTTAGCCTTGCGTGGCCTCCCCGAATTGCCCTTGTGCCGGAGGAAGTGTTAAGGGATAGATATCAAGGCAAGAGCCGTGACAGCGTGGGTTGAGTTCGATGTAAGGGAACCGCGCGCTAGGATAGCAGGAAAAGTGCAATTGGGTGGGCGGGCGTTGGGGGGGGGGGGGGGGGGGGGGCGGGGGGTACCGAAGCGCAGCGGGGGCAGATCGGAAGAGCGGCGAGTAGGGGCACAGTGCACATCAGGATGGTCGCCGAATTATTAAAAAGTTGGGGGGCGTTGGGGGGGGGGGTGAGGGCCGAGTAGTTCCGAAGCGGATTTGGGCGGTTCAGGAATCACGCCGTCCGATGTTGGAATCCCCGGCCCTTTTGTGGACGACGCTCCGATAGTTGGGAATATTAGCGGAGGCTAGAGCGGGAAAGTAGCCACCAGCGTGTATTCGCGGATAGCGCAGCGGGGGCGTGGCGCTGTGCTTGCCAGTTTCCGCGCAAGTCGCGATAGCTGAAGCGTCGCTTGAGTGTGCAGAGGAGCGCTAGCGGCTCCGGTGGCTAAAGAGGGAAAGGACGGGTAGCGGAAGTATTTTCTATAAGTATATATTTTGACGGAATGACGAGTGGGCGTGTTGACGCGAAAGATCGTAGCAGTTGTCGTCTCTTACAACCCCGACGTCAGGTATTTGCAGCGGGTACTGCAGAGGCTAGTTAGTCAGGTGGACAAAGTCGTAGTGGTGGACAATGGATCTCAAGAATATGTAGCGAGCTGGATTAAAACCATTGCGATTCCAGATATCGCATGTATTCCATTAGGCAGCAATAGAGGGGTCGGAGCTGCACTGAATGTTGGAATAGGCCAAGCCCGCCAAATTGGGGCAGAATTTGCGTTGCTGATGGACCAAGATAGTTTGCCAAGAGAAACGATGGTCGCGGATTTGCTTGTGGGCTATGAGGACCTAACGACTGAAGGTCGACGCGTAGCGAGCATAGGACCGCGTTTGGTTGACAGTAATAGCGGGAGGGTATCGTCGCATGCGCAGTTTGGACGTTGGCATGTCGGGCGCGTTCCATGCACTGAAGGGTGTCGGCCGGTTCCCGTAGATTTCCTCATAACGTCGGGATCTCTAATACCTATGAACGCGCTCGAGAGTGTCGGGCCTATGGACGAAACTTTGTTCATAGACCATGTCGATACGGAATGGGTATTGCGCGCCAGGGCGCGGGGATTCGAGTCTTTTGGGGATTGCAAGGCCTTGATGGAGCACAGCTTGGGGGAATGTCGCGAGCGCATATGGTTTTTGCGCTGGCGTGAGGTGGCTGTGTATAAACCGTTTCGCTACTACTACATGTTCCGCAACAGTGTATTGCTCTATCGGCGTCCGTATATGACTTCGCCATGGAAGCGCATTGACATGGTGCGCCTCGTGCAGTTGGCGATATTTATTCTGATCTTTGGTCCGCAGCGCTTCGCTAAGATGCGGATGATGTGGCGCGGGCTACGGGACGGCGCATACGGTAAAGCAGGACCACTAACATTGAAATAGCCCCAGAATAGGTGTCGGCGGCCGGGTGGCCAGTATAAGGCCGGCTGGCGCGCGGCATGAGGTCGAGAGGGTGCGTGAGGCGGGGGAGCGAAAGCGGTGCGTGTCAAGGCAGTTGCCGCCTGAGTCATGCACTCTTGCGTTTTTCGGTTAAGGGATCGAGGGCCGCGTTGACGACTGACTCTCGTCCCGGGTTTAGGGTGACCACCGCTATCGGCGCCCAGTTGCGGGTCGGTCCCGACCAGCGACGAGGATGGCGGGCCTTGGCGTCTTGGTACAGGGCATGGCGGGCAGCGAGGATGGCGACATCCTCTCCGGCATGACGTTGTGCCGGGCTCACATAACGGATGCCACTGTGGGCATGGTCGTGGTTATACCAATGGACGAAGGCATGCGCCCAGGCACGCGCGGATTCTAGATCCGCAAAGCCTCGTTCCGGGAACTCCGGGCGGTATTTGGCGGTGCGAAAGAGCGATTCCACGAAGGCGTTGTCGTCGGAGACGCGCGGACGCGAGTAGGAGGGCTTCACACCCAGCCCATGGAGCATGGCGAGTACCGTGGTGGCCTTCAGGGTGGCCCCGTTGTCGCCATGCAGCACGGGCTTTTCGTGAAGGCCGTGGATTCCTTCGGCGAGCGCGGTGCGTCGCGCCAGGTGGGCGGCATGATCGGCGTCATCGGTGCCCTGCACCGTGGTGCCCACGACCTTGCGGCTGTAGAGGTCGAGGATGAGAGTGAGACAAAACCAGCGTCCCGCGACCTCGGCCGGCAAATACGCCCTATCCCAGCACCACACCTGGCGGGGGGCGGTGGCCACATGGGTGGTGGGCGGGCGTGTTGGCCGCGGGGTCTTCGCCCGGCTGCGATGGCGGGTCTGACCCGCGGGGCCCGCAAGACCCGGCTGAAGGTCGACGCGCTGGCGAGATACACGCCTTCATCGGCGAGTTTCGGCACGATCCGCGCTGGCGGCATCTGCGCAAAGCGCGGTGCGTTGGCTACCTCCAGAATCCGCGCGCGTTCGGTCGCGGACAAGGCGTGGGCGGGGGTCTCACGCACGGCCTCCGGACGCCTGTCACCGTCCGTGGGGCCTGAGTCCCGCTCCCAACGTTGTAGGGTGCGACTATCGATACCCGCGAGCGCACAGGCGCGCTGCAATCGGGCGCCCGCGGCCTGCGCTTGCCGGATATTCTGGGCCAGGATTTGGCGATCGTTCAGCGCAATCTGTCTCCGCGCCCTCGCGAGTATCGCCGAGAGTTTTTTTGAAGCTACCCGCAAGGCGGCGGTCTCGGCCAAGGCCTTGTCCTTGCGCCGCATCTCGCGTTCGAGCATCTTGGATGCGCCGCCGATCCTTGCGGGTCTCCTCGGGTCGGGCCCGGGCCTCGGCCGGGGTGGCCAATGCCGCGATCGCCTGATCCCGCCAGGCCTCCAGATCCGAGGGATACAGGCCCTGTTCGCGACACCAGGCACTGCGCGCTGTCTCATCGAGCGCGGCCGTCGCAATCACCGCTTCCAGGCGGGCCATGGCCGTCCACGTCCGCTCCGTTCTCGGGGTTCCCAAGGCCTCAGCCCGCCAGCGCTCCAAAGTGGCCACTCCTATCCCCAGCTCGTGGGCTACCGTGTCCACCGCAGCACTCTCGGGCGGTAACAGCCGGGCCACGGCCTGGTCCTTCAATCGTTGTGCGTATCGTGCCATCGTTCTCTCACCTCGCCCCCAGATTATCGATTAATGGAGGCGGCAACTACTGTGACACAGGGGGACTGCCAGCAGGCGGTGCGCATAAGGTCTTGAGCGTGGACTCCGCCACGAGGAGTTGGTGCTCGCGGGGGCCATCGCCGTCGCTCCTTCCAGCCGAGCCGTCGCTCGCCGCCTGAGGCCATTTTTGTGCCGAGTCGTTTGTGTCTATGTAGGCCAAATTGGCCGCAATACTTCAAACCTTCCCAAGAGCGGTGCCTGCTCGGTGTCAGCAATTGCCTTCAGAGTACCTCTCGTGCACGGCGCCGCGTTCCCGCATTCCAAATCCGGTGAATTAAGCCATAGAGAAGCCGAGCGGATCTGAAGCGGCCGAGCCAGCTACGGGCCGCCCGCAGAATCTGACGCCCTGGCCTAAGAGTAAAACGCCTAGCGCGGGCAGATGCCCGAAGGATGAGCGGAACCTCGCGCGCGATCTTCTGCCTCACAATCTCGTCCATCTGCTTCCACAGCAGGCGAGCTTCATCGGAGCGGCAGGACACTGAATTCGTGGCGTCGTCACGCAAGCAATAAGCGCATCCTGTGCGCCGTACGTACATCGGAGAAGATGCTTTGGCTAGGCGTAACAAGAAATCGTAGTCTTCTAGTCGGCACAGCCTTTCGTCGAAGAACAGGCCCGGGGCTTGTCGCCTATCGAAAACATACGAATGAATCGGTATGAAGTTCCCGGCGAGGAGGTCGGTGTAGGAAAACCGGCGTCTTATGTAAGGTTGCCATCGCTTCCGCACCCGCCCCTGCTGATCGATGAGCGTTTGAACCGTATCTGCGTAGGCCCATGATCTCCCGCTTTTCTGGATGGCTTTGATGAGACGACGGTAATGGTCCGGGTAAACCTTATCGTCGTCATCGAGAAACGCGATATAGGGGCCGGAAGCGTTTTTCATACCGATATTCAATGCGCGTGAGCGGGCATCGCTAATCGACTCATGGCAAATTACCTTGAGGTCGGCAAATAGCGGGCGCCAGCAAGTAACGATTTGTTCCGTCGATTCGCGGCAGCCTGGGCGCGTTTGGACGACTATGAGCGCCTCAATCTCGCGGTAGGTTTGATTAGAGAGGATAAACAGGCACTCATCCAGGAAGTGTTCGCGCCCTGTTTGTGACCGAATGATGACCGAGAGCCGTTCTACCATAAGGGTGTCGCGTATATGGCGCCATGAGAAAAGTCAGGGTCGACGATAGATCTAGACGGATGGTTCTTCCATTTCCGCCAAAGTGTTTCTGCGCTGCGTAGCATGGCGGCGCGACGGTTTTCGCGGTCGTCCGCGAAATGAAATACTTTGGCTGATGGGGCTAGTTGACACGCAAAACCGGCCGCCCGCGCGCGCCACGAGAAATCCACGTCCTCACAATAGAGGAAAAAGTCCTCGTCAAAACCCTTCAAGGAGCTATAAATTTCTCGCGGTATGAGGAGGCAGGCACCGGAGCACCAAGGCGTCTCGCCAGTCACTGGGTCGTAGATTTTGGGATGAGGGATGGGCTCGTGAAGAGCTTCGACAAGTGCGCGCCCTTGAGACGCGTCCAGAACCGCCAGCATATATGCCAAGCACTTAGGGTGCAAAACCGCGTCGGGATTGAGGCAAAGATAGGTGTCACCTTGTGAGGAACTGAATAGAATATTGTGCGCGGCGCCAAATCCTAGGTTGGGGCCCCTGGAAACCCGTACCGGGAATCTGTAGGCGGGAAGGAGAGGGTGCCCCGTTCCCTGGTCGAGAATCAATACCTCGCAGATCGCGTCTGACGCTTGGCGCTGGAGAGATGCAAGGCACCGCAATACCTCGTCGTGCGCGTTATTAAAAAGCACGATACCGACGGACACAGACACGCGCGCCTGCGCTGACATGGTCTCCGCAGCTTCTATCATCGCCGCCCCCTTTGTTGCGGCAGGATACCAGAACAGCTCGTCCGTAGGCAACCAGGAGCGGTGTGGGTGAACCTGCGTGGTTTAAGGCACCTCTGATTTAGGGCAACGCTGGTTTAGTCCCTATACACAAGCCGTTATGGTAAAATGGCGCAAGTTCAGACGGATAAACCCCATGCGGCAGCTCACCTTAGCCACCGGCACCTTCGAGACCCACAGGAAACCTACCCGTCGAGAGAAGTTCTTGGCGGATATGGAGAAGGTGGTGCCCTGGCAGGAGCTCTGCACGGTGATCGCGCCCTATTACCCCGTTACTATGTTCCTGCCTCTACAATAGAGGTTCGGCCGGTCAGATCCGGCGTGATTACTGCCCCCAGTCGACCATGATCCGGGGGGTGTTGTCACCGGATCGGGCAGGCAGTGAGTCATCGCTAATAGGGGCTCGGCCGATGATATCTTCAATAGGCCGCCTGTAACGTGGATGCCGAGACTTTCTGCCATGGTTGTTGGCCGGGTTTTGTCATTGAGTGACAGGAGGTCAGCATGGAGAACAACGAGAATCAGGGGGAGGTTGCCGTCTTTATCGGCGTGGATGTCGGGAAAGGCACACACCATGCCGTAGCCTGGATCGGTCAGGTAAGCGGTTATTTGATAAAGCCCCACCTAACGATGAAGAGAAGCTGCGCGCCGTCATAACGGGACTGAAAGCGCACGGCGAGATTCTGCTGGTCGTAGACCAACCCGCTACGATAGGGGCCCTGCCGATCACAGTCGCCCGGGCCGAGGGGATTCAAGTGGCCTACTTGCCAGGGTTGGCCATGCGTCGCATCGCGGATTTGCATGCCGGCGAGGCCAAGACCGATGCGCGCGATGCCGCCATTATCGCCGACGCCGCCCTTTCGATGCCGCACGCGTTACGGGCCTTGCCGCAGACCGATGAGGCCTTGGCAGAACTCACTTTGTTGTGCGGCTTTGATGATGACCTGGCCGGGCAAATTACCCAAGTCAGTAACCGTATCCGCGGGTTGCTGACCCAGATCCACCCGGCTTTAGAGCGGGTCCTGGGACCTCGCCTTGATCACCCTGCCGTGTGTGATCTCCTGCAGAAATATCCGTCACCGGCGGCCCTTGCCGCGGCGAGCGAAAAGCGCTTAGCGACCTCTCTAAGTAAGCTTGCGCCCCGGCTTGCCAAAACGCTGCCAGCCGAGATTCATCAGGCCTTGCGTGAACAGACCGTGGTGGTGCCCGGCACCCAGGCCGTGAGCCTCGTGTTGCCGAAGTTAGGCGCGCAGCTCGCCGCCTTACGGCGCCAGCGTGAGGAGCTCGCTCACGAGGTCGAGCGGCGGGCTCAAAGCCACCCTCTTACCCCGGTCCTGATGAGCATGCCCGGAGTCGGCATCAGGACCACCGCACGACTCCTGACGGAGGTCACCACTCGACCCTTCGCCTCGGCGGCCCATCTGGCGGCCTACGCCGGCTTGGCCCCTGTCACGCGCCGGTCGGGTAGCGCGATCCGGGGTGAACATCCCTCAAGGCGAGGCAACAAGATCCTGAAGCGGACGATGTTCCTCTCGGCCTTCGCGGCCCTGCGCGATCCCATCTCTCGAGCTTATTACGACCGCAAAATCCGCCAGGGCAAACGGCACAATCAGGCGCTTATTGCGCTCGCCCGCCGACGTAGCGACGTGCTCTATGCGATGTTGCGCGATGGGGCTTTTTATCATGCGACATCGCCAGCAAGTGCTTGACAAAGGACATAGGGGCACCCGTTACCGGTACCGGGGCGTCGTAAACAAGGTCGAACGGGCTCGTAACCGTATCAAGTCCCCAATCCGCAGCCGCGTCGAACATGCCTTCGACGTCATCAAAGGTGTGTTCGGCTTCGTGAAGGTCCGCTATCGGGGTCTTGAGAAAAACGCCCATCGGCTGTTCGTCGCCTGCGCGCTCGCCAATCTGTATGTCGTCCGCCGACAGCTCTTGCGACCCACAAGGGCGTAGTCCGTCCGGAATTCGGGTTCCCGGCCACAAAAAGCCTCCCGAACGACGAAAAGCCGCCCCATCGGGGCACGAAACGGCGCGGTTTTCCCTCCTGCCTTGACCAAATGCCGTTTCGGCACGCTGCGCTTATTGAAATGAGGGGTTAGACATCACCGCAGGACGGCCGCGGCATCTCGTAGCGGAGCGGAGAGATCATGGGTTGTGCTGAGACCGAAGGTGCGAGAGTGACTTGGACGTCCCGTCGCGCATACTGAGGGCCAGCGCACGCTTGTCCGCGTGCTGGAATTTGGGGCGGAGTGCTTGTGCTATGGCATCCAGCACAAAGCTTGTGGTCATGGAACGACTGACGCACCATCCGACAACTCTCCGGACACAGGCATCCATGGCGAAGGTTACGTAGGCAAATCCGTTTCATGTTGATATGTACGTCGAATCTGACACCCGCAGCGGGTTGGGGCCCTACGCCCCGAAGTGGCGGTTGAACCGGCTCAGTGGGCGCGGCGCCTTGATGTCAGTAATGTTCGTGCGCAGAGTGTCGCTACGGATGACATCGCGCGGACCAAGATGCTTCATGAGGCGCTCCACGGTGCAGCGCGCCGCGGAGAAGCTTTTGCGGTTTATCTGGCGCCAGATCGTCGGCACTGTAGACTTTGGGGTTCGCCGCGATATAGGCGTTTACGGCTTCAGTTTGGAATCGAGATCCGTTTAGGCAAAAAAAGCGCTGACCGTATGTAGGATGTCATTGACCCCGCCCCGTTCCTTGTTCTCGGGCTCCAGCATCTTTGGATGTGGTCTCGTTCCGTCTGGGTGACGACATCGCACATTCCTGTCTCGACTTCATCTTTAGGGCCCGGTCATGCAGTCTCTAAGGGGTACACAATTGATTTTTGGGACGATGGACTCTATAGCCGTTCACGGGGATCCTCGCTGCGAGGCTGCGGGCATCATTCGGACGGGCCGTTCATGGGCTTCTGGGGAAAACTTGCTGTTCTTGTTCGTGGCTCCATGCTTTCAAGAGTTGGAATCTCCGCAAAACCCGGAGCGGTTCGGGCTTAGTTGAGGGCATCTCTAAAGGGGTAGACTGGCCGGAATCATTCTATCCCCTCTGAGGCATAGGCGGTCTGGAGGGTGTTACGTAGTCTGTCGGTCATGCCTTAGCCCTTGCATAAGGAGTGGCGATGACAGACAGAAAGAAGATGCCCGAGACCCCCATGTTGGACCGGCTCGAGGGGGGACCCTGGCCCAGTTTCGTAACGGGTTTGAAGCGGCTCGCCAAAGACGAGTCCAAGCCCTATGCCCCCGTGATGAAGGACCTGCTGGGTCAGCTCGAGCATTCCTACGAGACCCGGAAGGGCTACTGGAAGGGGGGCACGGTGGGGGTCATAGGCTACGGCGGAGGCGTGATTCCACGTTTCTCCGAGGTGGCCGACAAATACCCGGCCTCCGCCGAGTTCCACACCCTGCGCATCATGCCGGCCCCCGGCATGCACTACACCACCGAGGTGTTGCGCAAGATGTGCGACGTGTGGGAGCAGTACGGTTCGGGGCTTATCGCCCTGCACGGGCAGAGCGGGGACATCATGTTCCAGGGCTGCTCCACGCAGAACGTGCAGCCGGCCTTCGATGCCTTCAACGAGATGGGCTTCGATATGGGCGGGGCGGGACCGGCGCTGCGCACCGCCATGTCCTGCGTGGGCCATGCGCGCTGCGAGCACTCCTGCTACGACGAGCCGCGGGCCCATCGGCGAATTATTAATGAGTTCCTGGACGAGATGCACCGTCCGGCCATGCCCTATAAGTTCAAGTTCAAGTTCTCGGGTTGCCCCAACGACTGCGTAAACGCCATCCAGCGCTCCGACATGGCCGTGATCGGCATGTGGCGCGATGACATGAAGGTCGACCAGAAAGAGGTCAAGGCCTTCGTGGCGGAGCGCGGCCGGTCCTATGTGATCGACAATGTCATCACCCGCTGTCCTACGCATAGCCTGAGGCTTGGCGACGACGACACCCTGTCGGTCGACAACCGCAACTGCGTACGCTGCATGCACTGCATCAACGTCATGACCAAGGCCCTGCGGCCGGGCGACGACCGCGGCGTGACGCTGCTTTTGGGGGGCAAGCGGACGCTCAAGATCGGCGACACCCTGGGCACCGTGATCGTCCCCTTCCTGCCTTTGAAGACCGACGAGGACTACGAGAATCTGGTCGACATCGGTCGGCGGGTCATGGAGTTCTTCGCCGACAACGCCCTGGAGCATGAGCGCACGGGCGAGATGATCGAACGCATAGGCTTCCCGAACTTCATGGAGGGGGTGGGCCTGCCGCTCGATCCCAACATGGTGACCCATCCGCGCACCAATCCCTACGTCCGCATGGACGAGTGGGATGCGGCGGCGGCGGCCTACGAGGAGAGCCGCAAGGGTCAAGGGGCGCATAACAAGGGGAGTCAATCATGAACGCACGTCGCGCCGTGGAGTCGGGGGTACCGGAGCTCGAGCCTTATCTGCATCCGCTCCTGAAGAAGAACTATGGGGCCTGGAAGTGGCATGACAGGCCGCGCCCGGGGGTGCTGCACCATGTGGCGATGAGCGGCGACGAGGTGTGGACCGTGCGCGCGGGCACCCAGCGGCAGCTGGATGTCTACACCGTCCGCGCGCTCTGCGATCTCGCCGACCGTTACGCCGACGGCTTCCTGCGCTTCACCGCGCGCAGCAACGTGGAGTTCATGCTGTCCGACAAGGCGCAGGTCGCCCCGCTCATCGAGGCCTTGGGGAAGGCGGGCTTCCCGGTGGGTGGTACCGGCAACTCCATCTCCATGATCTCGCATACGCAAGGCTGGCTGCACTGCGACATCCCGGCGACCGACGCCTCGGGGGTGGTGAAGGCCCTGATGGACGAGCTGCACGAGGAGTTCATCCACGAGCGCATGCCCAATCGGGTGCGCATCTCGACCTCGTGCTGCGAGATCAACTGCGGCGGCCAGGCCGACATCGCGGTGAACATCCAGCACACGAAGCCCCCCCGGATCAATCACGACCTCGTGGGCAATGTCTGCGAGCGGCCGACGGTGGTGGCGCGGTGTCCGGTGGCGGCGATCCGCCCGGCGCTCGTGAACGGCAAGCCGTCTTTGGAGATCGACGAGAG
>JAJYPQ010000060.1 GCA_021795255.1 Pseudomonadota bacterium | reverse complement strand
TTCCGATCTTCATCGTCACCCACGACGTTTCCGAGGCTTGCACTATTGCCGACTACATCTATCTCTTGGGCGATGGCCATGTGATCGCTGAGGGAACGCCAGCTGAGATGCAAAAAACCAGTTCGCCCGAGGTACGTCAGTTCATGGCGGGACTCCCGGACGGGCCGGTAGCGTTTCATTATCCAGCCAGCGAGTACCTAGCCGACATCAGGGCCGAGGGCCGGTCATGAGCGCGATGACCTGGGTGACAACCGGCATTCAGGGCTTGGGGCGCCGGGCCATCGCCGGAACGAGCCGGCTCGGTCGGGCGACGCTCTTTCTGGTGCGCCTTGTGCCTGGCCTTGGCGCGACCTTGTTGCGGGCGCGCCTGATTGTGCAACAGCTCTATATGACGGGTGTCCTCACCTTGGTCATCATTTTGGTGTCGGGGGCGTTCGTGGGCATGATTTTGGCCCTCGAGGGCTACAACACCTTGGTCAAATATGACGCCCAGTCCTCGCTTGGTTTGTTGGTGGCCCTGTCGCTCACCCGCGAGTTGGGCCCGGTCCTCACCGCGCTGTTATTTGCTGGTCGGGCCGGATCGGCCCTGACGGCCGAGATCGGGCTCATGAAGGCCACAGAGCAACTGGCAGGGATGGAGATGATGGCCGTGGACCCGCTTGTGCGGGTAGTGGCGCCGCGGTTTTGGGCCGGTTGGATTGCGGTACCGCTGCTTGCCATGATCTTTACCGCGGTGGGGATTCTCGGCGCCTATGTCGTGGCGGTGGGCGCCCTGGGTCTTGATGGCGGAGTCTTTTGGTCGCAAATGCAAAGCGGCGTCAGCGTGACGAATGACGTGATCGGCGGACTCATTAAAAGCGTGGTGTTTGGGTTTGTGATCAGTTGGATCGCGGTATTCGAGGGTTATGACGCCAAGCCCACCTCAGAGGGCGTGAGCCGGGCGACAACCCGGACTGTGGTGAGCTCATCGCTCGCGATTTTGGGCCTGGACTTCATTATGACAGCATTCATGCTGCGAGGACTGTAAGAATGCAAATGAAGAGTATGGACTTTACGGTGGGCTTGTTCGTGGTCGCCGGCCTTTTGGCGCTTGCCATGTTGGCGCTTAAGGTCGGAAACATCCATATGCTAGGCGCGGGCCAAACCTATACCGTGACCGCGGATTTCAACAATATAGGCAGTCTTAAGTCCAAAGCGCCTGTGACTGTGGCCGGAGTGCGTGTGGGGCAAGTAGCGGCGATCACCGTGAATCCCATCACTTATCGTGCTGTTGTGGCCCTGCATCTCCTGAAGAAGTATCGCTTCCCCCGCGATTCGAGTGCCTCGATCGTCACGGCCGGGCTTTTGGGCGAGCAGTATGTGAGTTTGACTCCGGGTGGCAGCCGACACTACTTGAAGAACGGTGGTAAAATTCGCATCACCCAGTCGGCTATCATACTCGAACAGATTATCAGCCAATTGCTTTACAGCAAGGCGGGTCACAGTTGAGGCCGCATAAGGAGAGGGAGCTAATGATGTTGATGAGACGTTATGGATCGCTGATTGCGCTTTTGGGGTTTTTGGTTCCGGCGCTGGCGCTTGCGGATATCGGACCATCTACGCCACCGAACGTGATTGTGCACCTGAAGACCAATCAAATTCTGCATCTCATCGAACATAAACGCGGCGTGTATCGACACAATAAGCAAGCCTTATACGCGATGGTCGATCATCGTATCGTTCCCTACTTTGATTTTCGGCGCATGTCGCGGTGGGTACTGGCACGTTATTGGCGCACGGCAACGCCCCAGCAGCGGACGGCATTTACCACCCAATTTACGGCTCTTATGGTGCGTACCTATGCGACCGCGCTTTTGAGTTATTCGGGGCAGCGCATCGACTACCTTCCTTATCGGGCGAATCCGAACAGCCGTCATGTCATGGTCAAGACCCTGATCGTCGAGAATAACGGCGGGTCCAATATTCCGGTGGACTATATGTTTATTCATGAGAAGGTCGGCTGGAAGGTCTACGATGTCACGATAGACGGCGTGAGCCTCGTTACGAATTATCGTTCGGTCTATACGACCAAGATCCAAAGGTCCGGTCTTAATGGCTTGATCGCCAGCATGAAGCGCGCGAACGGCGCGAAGTCCTGATGGCGGAATTGGTCGCTCATGGGCCGGGCACCTATCGCCTTGAGGGAACCGTTACCTTTATTGACCAGCCGCCGCAGGGTATATGGGCGGCCCCCCTGGTCGCAGCGCAAGGACAGGTGACGGTAGATTTGAGTGGTCTTGATTGGGGCGACTCGGTGTCTCTTGCCCTGTTGCTGGAGTGGGAACGGCGCGCTCGATTGGCCGGTCACCAGTTCCAGGTGACGCACGTGCCAGCGCGGCTTCAAGATCTGATGCGGGTTTATGGTCTAGCGCAGGTTTTTGGTATCACATGAAAACAGTCGGCGCCCCGGCCGCGATCAGAGTCGAGGGTCTCGACAAGCGTTTTGGGACGGTCCATGCCCTTCGTGGGGTTGACCTTGAGGTGCAGCGCGGGGAGTTTTTTGGCCTGCTCGGGCCGAACGGCGCCGGGAAATCTACCCTCATCAATGTCTTGGCCGGTCTTACGCGGGCGCATGCGGGCCGCGCCCTCATCTGCGGCCATGACGTGGTGGGGGCCTATCGCCAGGCCCGTCGGGCCTTGGGCGTTGTGCCTCAGGAGATCGTTTTTGACCCGTTTTTTACCGTACGCGAGGTTTTGGCCATTCAGGCGGGATATTTCGGCCTGAAAGGCGATGATAACAAACGCTGGCGTGAAGAGTTGTTGACGACCCTGGCTTTGGCGGATAAGGGCGATGCCAATATGCGCTCCTTGTCGGGTGGCATGAAGCGTCGGGTCTTGATTGCCCAGGCCCTCGTACATCGCCCGCAGGTGGTAATTCTTGACGAACCCACGGCCGGTGTCGATGTCGAATTGCGTGCTTCCTTGTGGGCGTTCGTGCGCAGGCTCCATGCGGAAGGCCATACGATCGTTTTGACGACCCACTACCTGGAGGAGGCCGAGTCCTTGTGTGACCGCATTGCGATCATGAAGGATGGGCAGATCACCGCCTTAGACACAAAAGAGGCGCTCTTGCGCCGGGCGTTGCGCAAGACGCTTTCCGTCACGACGCTTGATCCGGTCGCGTCGTTACCCCCCGCGCTTTTGGCGAAGGTGTGCCGGCAGAGCGAAAACCATCTTGAGTTTTCGTTGCAAAAGGGCACTGACTCGATCCCCGAAGTTCTGGAGGCCCTGCGGGCCGCGGGTCACGTGGTCATCGATCTCAGCACCGAGCAGGCGGACTTGGAGGATGTCTTCCTGGAATTGACACAGAGGCTCCAATGACCGGTTTCTCCACGTTGTTTTACAAGGAAATGCTGCGGTTCTATAAGGTTGCATTCCAAACGATCTTGGCTCCGGTTGTGACTGCTCTTCTGTACCTCCTGGTTTTTGCGAGCACTTTCAAGGGGCGCACGGGGGCCTTGCCCGGCGTCCCCTATGTGGCGTTCCTGGTCCCCGGGCTCATGATGATGTCCATGATTCAGAATGCCTTCGCCAATAGCTCGTCTAGCCTCATTCAATCGAAGATCGCGGGCAATCTGATCTTTATTTTGCTGTCCCCTTTATCGACTCTCGAGTTTTTTTTGGCGTTTGTGGGGGCGGCTGTGGTCAGAGCGATGTGCGTGGCAGTCGGAGTTTATGTCGCGGCGATCCTTTTCGTTTCGGTCCCTGTACGCCACCCATTCTTTCTGGTGGCGTTTGGCCTTCTAGGCAGTGCCGCATTGGGTGCCCTCGGGGTTATCGCGGGCATCTGGGCCGAGCGCTTCGACCAGCTTGCGGGCTTTCAAAATTTTGTGGTCGTTCCCCTGTCCTTTTTAAGCGGGGTGTTCTACTCTCTGCGCGCTTTGCCGCCCGTTTGGCGGGCGCTTTCCCAGGCTAATCCCTTGCTCTATATGATAGATGGGTTTCGGTATGGCTTTTTCGGGACCTCGGACGTGCCCCCATTTGTCAGCTTGGGGGTGGTAGCGGGCTTTTTGATCCTTGTGTCGGTGCTAGCGCTCACGTTGGTCGGGCGGGGTTACCGGCTCAGGAACTAGCTCTTTCATCCCGGGCCCGAGGCGGGTATCCTTAAAGGTTAGATGGGATCGGTGCTATGATAACGCCAGAAGACATTAAGGGCCTTATAGAGGTCGGCATACCAGGCGCGCGGGTAGAAGTCAGTGGGGATGGCCATCATTTTGAGGCCGTCGTATCCTCGGACGCCTTTGTCGGGAAGAGCCGTATTCAGCAGCACCAGCTGGTCTATGCGATCCTGGGCGACCGAATGCGCGAGCAGATCCACGCCCTATCACTCAAGACGGTGTTGCCCGAATAGTCAGGCGGCCCTCGTACCGGAGCGAACACATCATGAGCACGATTGAAGACCGTATTCGTCAGCAGGTGAGTGAGAACGATATCGTTCTTTATATGAAGGGAACCCCGCAGTTTCCGCAATGCGGGTTCTCGGGTAAGTCGGTTCAGCTCCTCAAGGCGTGCGGCGCCCAGTTTAAGGGCGTTGACGTGTTGGCCGATCAGGAGGTCCGCGAGGGTGTGAAGCGATTCTCCAATTGGCCGACTATCCCCCAGCTCTATATTCGTGGCGAGTTCATCGGTGGTTGCGATATCATCACTGAGTTGTACGAGAAGGGGGAATTGCAAAAACTTGTCGCAGGCGTAAAGGCTTGAGGTCATCGGCGCCTGGCCGAAATAAGGCCGCCGGCCAGGCGGCCTTATTTTTTTACCAAGAAAAGGGGCCGCTCGATCATGGATAAGCTTATTGTGAATGGTGGCATCCCCCTCCACGGTGAGATCCGTATTTCGGGTGCGAAGAATGCCGCCCTTCCGGTGCTTGTCGCTTCGTTGTTGACGAGCGGCCCCATGCATATCGGCAATGTACCGCACCTCCAAGACATTACCACGACGATGGAACTCTTAGGGCGAATGGGGGTGCGGCTGGTCGTCGATGAGCGCATGATGATCGAGGCCGATGCCTCGGATATTCATACCCTGCGCGCCCCTTACGACCTCGTTCGTACCATGCGCGCCTCAATTCTTGTTCTCGGCCCGCTTTTGGCGCGCTTTGGCGAAGCCGAAGTGTCCATGCCGGGCGGCTGCGCCATCGGGTCTCGCCCCGTCAATCTGCACATCAAGGGCTTGCAGGCGATGGGGGCGGAAATCACCATCGAAGACGGTTATATCAAGGCGCGCACGAAGCGTTTGAAGGGTGCGCGCATCTTTATGGATACGGTGTCAGTAACCGGCACCGAGAATTTGTTGATGGCAGCTACTTTGGCGGACGGAGTCACGGTCATTGAGAACGCGGCCCGGGAACCGGAGGTGATTGACCTTGCCGATTGCCTCATACGCATGGGGGCTCGCATTCAAGGGGCCGGCAGTGCCGAGATCACTATAGAGGGGGTAGAAAGCCTCCACGGGGCTCGCCATGACATCATTCCTGACAGAATAGAGACGGGAACCTATCTGGTGGCCGCGGCCATGACCGGTGGGTCTATCAAGGTCCGCTGCGTACAGCCAGCGTTGCTCGAGTCGGTCCTCGATAAATTGCGTGAAGCGGGGGCGGCACTTGAGGTCGGCCCAGATTGGATTCGATTGTCGATGGAGGGTCGGGAGCTGCGGTCCGTAAATATCAAAACCGCGCCTTATCCGGCATTTCCGACCGACATGCAGGCCCAATTCGTTGTCTTAAACTGCGTGGCGTCGGGCACCGGCACGGTCGTAGAGACGGTCTTTGAGAATCGCTTTATGCATGTTCACGAGTTGCAGAGAATGGGCGCCGATATTGCTATGGAGGGAAATATGGCGGTCGTTCGAGGGGTCAAGGCCCTACACGGGGCGCCCGTTATGGCGACCGATCTGCGCGCCTCCGCGAGCCTTGTGCTGGCTGGCCTTGTGGCGCGATCGGAAACCATTATCGATCGCATTTATCATATCGATCGCGGGTATGAGTGTATCGAGGAAAAGCTCGCTCAGCTCGGGGCCCGCATTCGTCGTATTCCGAGCTCCCAGCTCGGCGACTGGACGAAACGGCAGACGGCTTGACATGGTAACGATCGCCTTGTCGAAGGGGCGTATCCTCGAAGAGAGCCTTCCGCTCCTGAAGCGTGCCGGGATTGTACCCAACGAAGATCTGACGAAGACCCGACGTCTGATTATCGACACCAATGTCTCCGACGTACAGCTCATCGTCATACGTGCAGCCGACGTCCCTACCTATGTGCGCTACGGCGCCGCCGATCTCGGGATCGCCGGCAAGGATGTCCTTTTGGAGGACGGCTGCGAGGGCTTGTATGAGCTGGCCGATCTCGGGATAGCCCGTTGCCGCCTTATGGTCGCGGAACCTGCCGGCATGGCGCAGACCGACGACCCGCGCGATTGGACGCGCTTGAGGATCGCCACCAAGTATGTGCGTATCGCGCAAAATCATTTTGCACAAAAGGGGATTCAGACCGACATCGTTCACCTCTACGGCTCCATGGAGCTTGCCCCGCTTGTGGGCCTAGCGGATCGGATCGTAGATCTTGTGAGTAGCGGAAAGACATTGGCTGCAAACGGACTCGTGGCGGTCGAGCACATATTGGATGTCAGTGCGTGGCTGATCGCGAATAGGGCGGCCATGAAAATGAAATATCCGTCATTAAAGCCAGTGATCGCTTCTCTGGCCCGGGAGTGTGGACCATGAGCGCTATAGCGACCTTGAACACGCGTGATGCCGGTTTTTCTACCGACTTTCGTGCTCTTCTCAATCGCTCGGAAGAGAACTCGGTAAAGGCCGAGGAGATCGCGCGCGGTATCGTGAACGACGTGCGCGAGCGCGGTGATAGCGCGCTTTTGATGTGGACGGAACGTCTCGATCAGCGTAAAGCCGCCCACGTGACGGATCTCGAGGTCCCAGCCACACGACTTAAGGCTGCATTTGATGCCCTTTCGGGGCCCCAGCGGCGGGCCTTGGAGGACGCAGCCGCACGCATCCGGGCCTATCACGAACATCAGATCGTGACGCCTTATATGCACGAAGATGACCTAGGCTCGCGCCTTGGCCTGAAAATTACGGCCCTCGATCGAGTGGGGCTATATGTCCCGGGCGGCAAGGCCGCTTATCCGTCATCGGTCCTCATGAACGCGATTCCGGCGCGTTTGGCGGGCGTCGGCGAGCTCATCATGATGGCACCGTCCACAGCCGAGCCATCGCCGCTTGTGCTTGCCGCAGCCTTTGTCGCTAAGGTCGACCGGGTTTTCCTGGCCGGGGGCGCTCAGGCGATCGCGGCCATGGCCTATGGCACCGCAACCGTTCCCCGCGTGGATAAGATCGTAGGTCCCGGTAATGCCTATGTGGCGGCCGCGAAGAGGCTTGTTTTCGGGCAGGTGGCGATCGACATGATAGCCGGCCCGTCCGAAGTGGCGATCGTTTGTGATGGCAAGACCGATCCGCGCTGGATCGCCTACGACCTCTTTGCTCAGGCGGAGCATGACGAGGGGGCGCAAGCCCTATTGTTTACGCCGGATCCCCACTTCGTTCAGGCGGTGCGCGCCGAGATCGAACGTCTGCTCCCGGAGATGGAGCGACGCGATATCATCTCGGCCGCGCTGGCCCGCCACGGCGCCCTGATCGAGGTTCGCTCGATTGCGGAGGCAATCGAGCTTGTCAACGAAGTGGCGCCCGAGCATCTCGAATTGTCGCTGGATGACGCGCAAGCGTGGATCGATCGCGTGCGCCACGCTGGCGCGATCTTCGTCGGCCGGTATACCGCCGAATCTTTGGGGGACTACTGCGCCGGTCCTAACCACGTATTGCCGACATCGGGTACCGCGCGTTTTAGCTCGCCGCTCGGGGTCTACGACTTCCAGAAGCGAACCAGCATCGTATTCTGTACACCCAACGGCGCCTCGGTACTTGGCCGCACGGCATCCGTCCTAGCGCGTGGCGAAGGCCTCACGGCCCATGCGCTTTCGGCTGAGTGTCGCATAAGTGGCTAAACTCGAACGCTATATAGCCGACCAAGTCCGGGCGCGCGCCGGCTACCACGTTCCGCCGGGCGCACCCAGGGTCAAGCTCGACGCGATGGAAAGCCCCTATCGCCTCCCCATCGAGGTGCGCGATCGTTGGTTGTATGCGCTCCGGGAGGTTGCCATCAATCGCTACCCGGCTGTCGACCAATATCAGCATCTTAAGAAGCGCCTGGCCGTGGAAGCGGGTCTGGCCCCCGGATGCGATGTCGTGTTGGGGAATGGGTCGGATGAAATCCTGCAAAACCTTTTGTTCGCCACCTCCGCCGATGTGACGGTGGTGGCGCCCATGCCGACATTCGTTATGTACGAGCAAATCGCGAGTCTGCTCGGGCGTGCTTTTGTCGGGGTGCCGTTAAAGGACGATTTCGGACTCGATGTGGGGGCCTTGAAGGAAGCCCTAACACAGCATGCCCCGGCTTTGCTTTTTTTGGCCTACCCCAATAACCCGACTGGCATCCTCTATCCGCGCGCCGAGATCGAAGATCTGCTGACGATCGAAGACGCGCTTATCGTCGTCGATGAGGCCTATTATCCCTTTGCTCAGGCGACGGTGATGGACAAGCTTGCCGCCTGTCCGCAGTTGATGGTGCTTCGCACCCTGTCAAAGCAGGGGCTTGCCGGGATGCGCTTTGGGTGGCTTGCGGCGGATGCAAGCTGGGTGCAGGAGCTTGAAAAGGTGCGCCTGCCGTACAATATCAGCAGCGTAACCGTCGCAACGATTGCTTTCGCGCTGGATTATATGGATGTGTTCGAAGATCAGGCTCGAAGGATTCGAGAAGAGCGGGCGCGACTTTATAGCGAGCTTGGGGCTATGGTGACGGTCTGGCCGAGTGAGGCGAATTTCTTATTATTTAAGCCACATAAAGCCCACGAGGCTGGCCGTATTCATAGGGAACTGGAAGGCCGAGGTATTTTGATTAAGAACCTGAGCCACCACCCAGGCCTCGCTGGTTGTCTGCGGGTGACGGTGGGGACACCGGACGAGAATGGGGCATTTCTTGCGGCTTTGTCTCAGGCCTTATAAGCTTTGTATGGCCATTGGCCTTTAGGAGTTTCTGTGCGCACGGCGAGCGTTGTGAGAAACACCCTGGAAACCCAGGTCAGCGTGGCGTTGACTGTCGACGGCAGTGGAAGCACGCATTTGAAGACCGGTTTGCCATTCTTCGAGCATATGCTCGACCAGATCGCGCGCCACGGTCTTTTTGACATGCGGATCGAGGCCACTGGCGATTTGGCGGTCGATGCCCATCATACCGTGGAAGACGTGGGGATCACCTTGGGCCAGGCTCTGCATAAGGCCATGGGAGATAAGGCTGGGCTGCGTCGTTACGGTCACGCCTACGTGCCTCTTGACGAGGCCTTGAGTCGTGTTGTGGTCGATCTTTCCGGACGCCCCGGTCTTTTTTATCGGGCGAGTTTCGCGCGCGCCCGCATCAACGATTTTGACGTCGACCTTATCGAAGAATTTTTGCGCGGCTTTGTGAATCACGCCCTTGTCACGGTTCATGTCGACGTCGTGACCGGCCACAATGCCCATCACGTGGCCGAGACGATATTCAAGGCGTTTGGGCGCGCTCTACGTATGGCGCTTGAGCGTGACGATCGGGCCCCGACCCAAATTCCCTCAACGAAGGGGAGTCTGTAGACGCGCATGGGTAGCGTCGCGGTTTTGGACTACGGTATGGGGAATCTGCGGTCTGTAGTGAAGGCCCTGGAGCACGTTTCCCCGAAGACACGGGTGGTCCTCGCCGCCAATGCCCGGGCCGTGGCTACGGCCGACCGCGTAATATTCCCGGGCCAAGGAGCCATTAAGGGTTGTATGGAGGCGATGAGATTCGAGGGTTTGCGTGAGGCCGTTTTGGACGCGGCACGTCAGCGACCGTTTCTCGGTATCTGTCTTGGTTTGCAAGCGCTTTATGATGAGAGCGACGAAGGCGGGGGCGTAGCGGGCCTTGGTCTCCTGAGAGGTCGTGTCCGGCTGTTTGGATCCATGTCCGATGCGAGCGGCTTGCCGCTCAAGGTGCCGCATATGGGTTGGAATCAGGTACAGCAAGCGCGGCCTCATTCGCTATGGGCCGGAATCGAAAACGACGCGCGCTTCTACTTCGTTCATAGTTATTATGCTGATGCCGTGGGGGCGCCGGAAACGGTCGGCGTGACGGACTACGGCCTTCCCTTTACTTCGGCTGCCGCCTATGAAAATATCTTTGCTACTCAGTTTCATCCGGAAAAAAGTCAGCGCGCCGGATTACAGCTTCTTGCAAATTTTCTGAATTGGGACGGGCGGAGCGATCGATGTTAATCATCCCAGCGATTGATCTCAAAAATGGCCAATGTGTGCGTTTGCGCCAAGGCCGCATGGAGGACGAAACGGTTTTTTCCGACGATCCCGTGGAAGTGGCTGGTCGGTGGATAGATGAAGGCGCAAAACGGATTCATATTGTCGACCTCAACGGGGCATTCGCCGGCGAGCCCGTGAACGCGGGCGTGATTCATGAAATCGCGCGCCGGTACCCCGATGTTTTGATTCAGGTAGGTGGTGGCATCCGCACCGAGGAGACGATTCAGACCTATCTGGACGTCGGGGTGCGCTACGTCATACTGGGGACCAAGGCCGTCAATATGCCGCATTTTGTTGGCGACATGTGCGCCGAGTTTCCGGGCCATATTCTCGTAGGTCTGGACGCCAAAGAGGGAAAGGTCGCGACCGACGGCTGGTCTAAGCTTTCCGGACACGATGTCGTTGATCTCGTCCATAGATACCAAGACGATGGGGTTGAGGCGGTGATTTATACAGATATCGGGCGTGACGGTATGATGCACGGCGTCAATATCGACGACACGCGCCGGCTTGCAAGCGCGATCTCGATCCCGGTGATCGCCTCAGGCGGTATCGCAAGCCTCGATGATATTCGTAAACTCTGTTCGATTGCCGATGTCGGCGTCGAAGGCGCGATCGTCGGCCGCGCCCTCTATGAGGGCAAATTGTTGTTGCGCGAAGCCCAAGCTTTAGCCGACGAACTTGACCGCTCAGGTAGCGGCCGCTCACCTTAAATGTTGGCCAAGCGGCTTATCCCGTGTCTCGATGTGAATTCCGGCCGGGTCGTCAAGGGTGTCCGGTTCCAGGAGATCCGCGATGCCGGCGACCCGGTTGAGGCTGCACGACATTACGACGCGAGCGGCGCCGATGAGATTACCTTTTTAGATATCAGCGCGAGCCATGAGGGGCGCGAGACCATGGTCTCGGTCGTCGAATCCATCGCCGCCCAGGTTTTTATTCCGTTAACGGTTGGTGGCGGGGTGCGCGAGGTCGCCGACGTGCGCCGCCTACTGAACGCCGGAGCCGACAAGGTCGGAATCAATTCCGCTGCCGTTGTGCGTCCGGACTTCATCAAAGAGGCCGCCGATCATTTCGGCGCCCAATGTTTGGTGGTGGCCATCGACGCAAAGGCGGTTGGAGACCATTGGGAGGTCTTTACCCATGGCGGTCGGCGCGGGACCGGCCTTGATGTCGTGGAGTGGGCGTGTCGTATGGCTGAGTACGGCGCGGGCGAGATCTTGCTTACGAGCATGGACCGCGATGGCACCCGCGACGGTTTCGATCTGCGTCTTACCCGGGCGGTGACATCGGCTGTTTCCGTGCCAGTGATTGCCTCAGGCGGCGTCGGCACCCTCGATCATTTGGTTGATGGTATTTTAGAAGGTCGCGCCGATGCCGTGCTGGCGGCGAGCATTTTCCATTTTGGGGAATTTTCGGTGGCCCAAGCGAAGCACCATATGGCTCAGCACGGTATCGAGATGCGCTTATGACGGCCCCAGCTTGGTTGACCCAGGTGAAGTGGTCGGCTGACGGCCTAGTGGCGACTATCGCCCAGGATTTCAAAACCCAGCGCGTTTTGATGCTGGCATGGATGAGTCCGGAGTCTTTGCGTCTCAGCATAGAGGAGGGGAGGGCCATCTACTGGTCTCGTTCTCGGCAACGTTTGTGGCGCAAAGGGGAAGAATCGGGGCACGTGCAGCGTCTCCATGAGGTACGGCTCGATTGTGACGGGGATAGCGTGCTACTGCTTGTCGAGCAGTTAGGTGGCATCGCCTGCCATACCGGGCGTGAGACTTGCTTTTACTCCCGTCTGGTTGAGGGCCGGTTTGCCGCGGTCGACCCTATCCTTAAGTCGGCTCAAGAGATTTACGGGAAGGACAGCGAAATGCCGGATTTGGGAGTAAAATGACCGACGACGTGCTTGCAGAGCTTTATGCGACGCTCCGGGCGCGCCGAGCGGCCGACCCGAAGGACTCGTACGTAGCATCCCTCTATCAGAAGGGCCTCGACGCCATTCTGAAGAAGGTCGGGGAAGAGGCCGCAGAGACCCTGATCGCAGCCAAGGGTGGGGATCAGGGGCAGATCATTCACGAGGTGGCCGACCTTTGGTTTCATAGCCTTGTGATGCTGGCCTTCTTGGATTTGAGTCCAGAGCAGGTTCTCGCTGAACTCAAGCGTCGATTTGGGCAATCGGGGATTGAGGAAAAGGGGCGTCGGCAGGAGAGGTAATTATGTCGAACTGCATTTTTTGTCAGATTATCGGAAACCAGATTACGGTGCCGCGCGTATATGAGGATGATAGGCTCATTGTGATCGCGGACAAATACCCCAAAGCCCCCGTACACATGCTTGTTATCCCCCGCGAGCACATAGCGAGCCTCGAAGACCTTACGCCCCAACAGGATGGCTTGGTGACACATATGATGGGGCTTCTTCCCGAGATCGCGCGTAAGGGGGGGCTCACAGAGGGATTCCGGACGATTATCAATACGGGTCCCGGCGGAGGACAGGAAATCCCTCATCTACACATACATGTGCTGGGCGGCGGTTCGCTGCCCGGCTTTTAGGAGGCGGCAATGGATCTTTTCAGCATTTGGCATCTTTTGATTATCCTGGTTATCGTCGTGGTGCTTTTCGGGACGAGCAAGATCCGCAATATCGGCGCCGATCTGGGTGGGGCGATCAAGAATTTTCGCGGCGCCATGAAAGAGGAAACGGAAAAGCACGACGAGGAGGGCGAAGGCCCCATCGATCCGCTCGCGCAAAAAGAGACCCGCATTATTGAGGGCAAGGCCACCACCGCAGTGCCTGCGCCGAAGGTTAAGGCTCGGCCGTCGCGGACCCGGAAGAGCTAAGTCCGCTACCAATGTTTGACTTCAGTCTTTCTGAAATTCTGATCATTGGCCTTGTTGCGGTCATTGTTCTCGATCCACGGCATTTGCCCGACGTGGCACGGTCGGCTGGCCGCTGGATGGGCCGGGCGCGGCGTTTCATGAATAAGGTCAAAGAAGACCTCGACGGACAGGTAGGAACTGAACATCTAGCACCGTTACGGGAACTCAATCAGGAATGGCAACGCACTAAGTCTCTTTTGGAAGAATCATTGACGCCGAGCGAGTGGCGACAGTCGCTCGGCGACGATAGTCCAGATAGGACTCCCCCGGCCTTGGGATCGCCGGCTCAGGCTAGGCCGGGGCCGGCACCGCGTGCCCGTTCGCCGCGCCGGCGCCGGCGCCGGGGTCGCCGTGCGTCCGCGTCTTCCGGTTCCACCTCCCCCGTTTCCGATAACCTAAGGAAGCCTAATGGCGGCGGCGAAGGCGTCTGAAACCGCCGAAGCAAGTTTTATTGATCATCTACTGGAATTGCGGACACGGCTTCTCCGTGCTGCGATCGCGGTGTTCGTCACTTTCGTTGCCCTCTTTCCGTTTTCCGATAGGCTTTATGCGCTGCTCGCTCGGCCGCTGATCGCCGTTCTTCCAGCCAATGGCGCTATGATCGCGACGAATCTGCCAGCGACTTTCATTGCCCCGATGAAGCTCACCTTTGCGACGGCGCTCGTGCTGGCGATTCCCTACGTCTTCTACCAAGTATGGGCGTTTGTGGCGCCTGGGCTTTATGAGAAGGAGCG
>JAJYPQ010000532.1 GCA_021795255.1 Pseudomonadota bacterium | reverse complement strand
TAAGGTCACATATTTCAATTTCGGCTGGCGGACATTCATCGGGGGGGAAGACGATCAAACGAAGGATGACCGTTGGCAAGCGGCGATCCACCCCGAGGATCGCGCGCGCTGCCTCGAACACTACGCACGAGCCTTTGCCGACAGCAAGCGTTTTGAGCTGAAGTATCGTCTTCGCCGCCACGATGGCGAGTATCGCCTTATTCTCGACATCGGGATCCCGCTTTTATGGGAAGGAGCGCTTACTGGGTATATCGGCTCGTGCCTCGACGTGACGGAGCGCGAACAAATCGATAGGGAGCTCTCGAAATCGAGCAAGCTGGAGTCCATCGGCATTCTGGCCGGCGGCATCGCGCACGATTTCAATAACCTTCTGACGGCCATCATCGGCAACATTGGGCTTGCACGACTTTCGTTGGATCCCGAGAGCGAACTATTTAAAAGTTTGGTCGCGGCCGAGCATGCGGGTTTGCGAGCTCGGGATCTTGCCCAGCAGCTGCTGATTTTCGCGCACGGCGGCGCGCCAATCCAAAGTACTCTCTCGCTCGGAAGCGTCTTGAAGAAGTGGCTGGCCTTCTTTCTGCGTGGCTCGAATACTAAGATCGTTTCCACCATTGCCCCCGATCTTTGGCCCGTGGAAGCCGATGAGGGCCAATTGAGCCAAGTCATCAATAACCTGATCCTTAACGCGCAACAGGCGATGCCGCAAGGCGGGACCGTGCGCGTGGTCGCGGAAAACGTGAGCCTGGGCCCTGACAGCGGACTCCCATTCCACGGCGACTACGTTCGCACGACGATTACGGATGAGGGCTGGGGCATTGCGGAGGCCGACATAGGCAAGGTATTCGACCCCTTCTTTACCACCAAATCAAACGGTACGGGGCTTGGCCTTGCGACATCGTATGCCATCATCAACAAACATGGCGGCCATATGACGGTCCGATCGGAACTCGGACAAGGGGCCACTTTCTGCTTTTATTTGCCCGTTTCCAAAAAAACCCTAGAGCCCGAGCCCGACAAGGGTCGCGCGCTACCGCAGGGTACCGGCAAAATCTTGTTCATGGACGACGAGCCCGTGATCCGCCGATTTGCCGACAAGGCCTTGACGAGCTTCGGTTACCGGGTCGAATCGGTGGCCAACGGGCAGGAGGCCATCGAACGGTACCGCGCCGCACAAGAAGAGGGGGACCCCTATGACGGCGTGATCCTCGATCTTACCGTCCCTGGCGGCCTTGGGGGCCGGGAGACACTGCAGGCCCTGCTGGCGATGGATCCTATGGTTCGCGCCATCGTTTCGAGCGGTTACTCCAACGATCCCATTATGGCGGACTTCGCGGCCTACGGTTTTTTTGGCCACATCACCAAACCCTATCAACTGGAAGATCTGCGCGCGGCGGTCTTTTCATTGGGTCAACGCACCGACAACCGCGACCCCCCTCACGAGACCGTGGATCCCAGCCACTCCTGACTGTCTCCCGAGCGCCGCGCCCGGCACAAGGGCATTTTACGCGGTCTGTGTTCGAGATGCCTCGCTGCGGGGAACTGAACTTATTGCACGATGTCTCCGGTGCACCCAATGGTGGGCGCTAGTCCGAGCGTAAAATGGTACCAATGAAAGAGCCGGGAAAAGCTGCTTTAATTACCGCATTTCGGTTCAGGGATGTATGCGGTGGGTCACCACCACCAACCGTCTTCGATGCCACGCGCCTCAGACGGCCTCCATGAGGAAAAGGCCTGGGATGGGAGGTGATTCGACCGACCTATCAGGGTTAAAACGACGGGATTTGCGCGAGCGCCCAGGGGGCGGGACCTCACGAACCACCACTATCGGTACAAGGGCGCCATAAACAACAACGAGCGCCACGAGAATCCTGTGAAGTCCTCGATCCAGAGCAGCCGCATCGAGCACGCCTTCGGGGTCATCAAAGACGGGCGCGGTTTTGTCAAGGTCGGTGTCCGGCGGACTTGCAAAATGGTCCGCGCGCCCTCGATCTCGACGCCTGATCTCTTTGTTTTGCTACGAGACGCTTGCTATTGCGCTGCGGGCAAGCCGTGCGCTCATTGCCGGCCGCATGGCCAATGCCCTTTCAGATAGCTTGCGCGCAAGCAAGAGCTGACGGCAGATGTATGCGGCTGCCGCCAGTATTGTGCCCGCGATACCGCCTCTGACTTAAAGCCTCACGGCGCCTAAAAGATCTTTTCGTCATCGGTACGCCCCGCGCCCAACCCCAGGCGCCGTCGCGCCCACAAGGCGTAGAGGGTCGGGACGACGAGCAGGGCCAACAGTGCCGCGCTGAACATGCCGCCGACGATGGGGGCGGCGATACGCTTCATGATATCGGCGCCGGCGCCGCGGCTGAACATGATGGGTAAGAGTCCCCCGACCACGAGCGTCAACGTCATGGCCAAGGGTCTTAACCTCAGCATGGTCCCCTCCATCACGGCGAGCCGCAGGTCATGCCAGGTCTTCAAGGCATCTCGCGCGCGGTGCCGAGCCAGGGCCTGGTCGAGGTAGAGGAGCATCACGACCCCAAATTCGGCGGCCACACCGGCCTGCGCGATGAAGCCCACCGCGACCGCTACCGACAGCTTGTAGCCGAGCCAGTAGACGAACCAAAATCCGCCGACCAGCGACAAGGGGAGCGTCAGCAGAATGATTCCCACCTCCGCCCAACTGCGGAATGTGAAGTACAAGAGCAGCGCGATCACGACGAGCACCGCGGGCACGACGAGCTCGAGACGCCGATCGGCACGGCGCATGACCTTGTATTCGCCCACCCATGACAGGGTGTAGCCGCTCGGCAGGACCCCGCTACGGACGATGGCGCGACGGGCGCGCGCGACATATCGCGTTATACTGGTCCCGGGGGCGAGATCGATATAGACCCAGCTGCTCAAGTGCCCGTCGTCGCTTGTCAGCATCGGCGGGCCGCTCTCGATGCGAATACGAGCGACTTGGCCCAAGGGGACCTGCGCGCCACCAGGGGCGGCCACACGACTTGCGGCGAGCGCCGCCAGCGACTGGCGCAATCGCCGTGGGTAGCGCAGCACCACCGGGAACCGGCGCAATCCATGAACGGCGGTGGTGACCGTGGCGCCGCCGATGGCGGTCTCGACTAGGCGGTTCACGTCCGCGACCGACAGGCCGTAGCGTGCCGCCCGGGCACGGTCGGTATGCACGACGATATAGCGCCCACCGGTCACGCGCGAGGCATAGGCGGATTCGGTTCCGGGGACCTTC
>JAJYPQ010000531.1 GCA_021795255.1 Pseudomonadota bacterium | reverse complement strand
ATCATGCCAACGGGGGTCCAGGTGTTTGTATTCGGCAAGATGGGTACCCTCTAAGTCGTAAGGCAAGGGATTGGCCAGCTGAATCTGGAGCTGCTGCAACGCCGATTCGTCGTTCGGTTGTGGGTAAAGGCGATCAAATGGGCACAGACTCCCCACCATCTGGTCGTTTCCCATATGATCCGCCAAGGCAACGAAATCCAAATAGTCACGAGTGGCATTGCGCTTCAGAATCAGTACAGCCTTGATACGTAAAATCTCACCCCGAGTGGGGACCGTAATCTTCTGGCCCAGGAGCTCGACTTGGACGGTCTCCAAGGGTTCGCCACGAACCAATTGCCGGATCCCGGTCTCTATACCGTCCAAGCTACCCAGAATTTGTACAGGTCGCTGAATGCGAGCGGTTTTCCAGCCGGCCACGGTCTCCAGCTCCGCCAGTACCTGATCGAATCGCTCTCGCGGATCGACCAGGACATGGTCTGCATCTGTGGAAAGTCGGTGCTTGGCATACACGGCAGATGCGGTGCCGCCCACCAAAACCGCATCCGGCAGAATACGCTGAAGGCGGGCGGCCGAGGACAGGACCTCCTCCCAATGAGGCGGCATATTGTTCGACATAGTGCTTCCAAAAATGATAGCGCTGGGCGTAGGGATCACGGACATGCGCATCGCACACGCGCAAAACCTCCCCTCGCACCGCCGGATCGCGAAGCGCCGCGGATCGGAGCTCGGCCCAGTCATGCACCTTGCCGCGCCCGATCACATCGTCTATGGCGGCCAGAGTGAAAGTCTGGTGAGTGAGGTGACGGTGGAGCATGACAATCCCTAAGACTGGGGTATTTCCAGTAAGAGAATGATACGCCACGAGAAAACAGAGCGCACAATTTTTTGCTTCTGCGGGCAGGCTGCGAGGTGGGCCCAAGCCCTTGGTCGCAAAACGCGAGATCGCCTTTTGGTATCTGGACGAGACTGCCAATGGTCACAAAAGCCGGTTCTCCCGACTCATTGAACGAGGCTGAAAGGACAAAGCGCCAAGCCCGGGCCGCATCACAGCCCGCGCCCCGCCGGCCCGACCCAGGGCTGCGCGCGGGCCGGGGACAAAACGCCGGCGCCCCTCAATAGGGCCTAGGCGACTTCGGTGTCCCCGAAGAGCGCGGTCTGCAAGACCGTCCATTGCTGATCCCAATCGACGAGGGGCGATATCCGAAAGCGAGTGCGTACCGCCTGGGCCACGCGGCCGTCGGCTGCGGCAAGCAGGAGCTGAGCACATATAAGCGGCGTTGGCATCCCGGGTCGCAAGGGGGCTTCGCGCAACAGCAAGCGAAGATGAGTTTCGAGGCGCTCATAGAACTGCGTCAGGCGCTCGCGCAAGCGCTCGTTTTCGCCGGCCAAGACGCTCCCCTGCAGAAGATGGGCAAGGCCATGGTTCTTATCAGTGAAGGCCAACCAGAGCTGGAGCACCTGGCCGATTTTGGCGGGCGCAGAGAGGTCTTCCGCGGTGATTCGATTGATGCGCGAAAAAACGGTCTCTTCGACAAAGTCAAAAAGCCCATCGAACATCCGCGCCTTACTCGGGAAGTGTCGGTACAGCGCGGCCTCCGAAACCCCGACTGCGGCAGCGAGTTGGGCTGTGGTGATAGGGGCGCCCGGGGTTTCCTCAAGAAGCCGAGCCAGGGTCTCCAGGATTTCTTGGCGGCGCTCCCCGCGGCGTGGACGAGCCATGACTATAAATCACGCTCGGCGTGCACCACCTGGCCCGCGGAATCCAGGTCGAGACGAAACCGCCCCCAGCACGGCACACGGCCGGCGACACACCCCGCGCCTTCCATCAGAATCTCATCAAAAGACACCGCGCATACAACCCCGGCCGCGGTCCGTTCCAAGACCTGGACCTTGAGCGACTCGCTGTCCGGCCAACCGTTCTGGGTACACAAAGAGGCAAGCATCGGTGTTTGGACGAAAAACCGGTCTATCGCCGCCTGATCCATAAAAGATCTCCTAAGCCCGAATGAGGGTACCGACACCTTCATCGGTCAAAACTTCAAGCAAAACCGCATGTTCTACGCGCCCATCGACGATATGAGCCGAACCCACCCCCGCCGATACGGCGTCAAGGGCGCACCGCACCTTCGGCAACATACCCCCATGAATAACCCCCTCGCGAATAAGCTGCTCGGTTCTTGCGGCGTCCATGTTCACAATCAGGTGACCATCGGCGCCCAGCACCCCGGCGGTGTTGGTCAGCAACAAAAGCTTCTCCGCGCGCAGGGTCCCCGCCAGATAGCCAGCGACGAGGTCGGCATTGATATTATAGGTCGCGCCGTCCTCTCCGATACCAATGGGCGCGATAACCGGAATAAAATCCCCACTATCCAAAAGGCTGACCAATTCGGCGTTAATACCTGTGACCTCGCCGACATGCCCTATGTCTATGATTTCACTTGGCAATCCATCGCCGGCAAGGGGATGCAGCGCAAGCTTACGGGCCGATATCATGCCCCCGTCTTTGCCCGACAGACCCACGGCTTTACCCCCATGGCGATTGATGAGATGCACGATCTCCTTATTGACGAGACCGCCCAGGACCATTTCGACCACATCCATGGTCTCTTGATCTGTGACGCGCATCCCTTGAACAAACTGGCTTTCCTTGCCGATACGCGCCAAAAGCTGCCCGATCTGGGGGCCGCCGCCATGCACCACAACCGGATTCATCCCCACAAGCTTCATGAGCACGATATCGCGGGCGAATCCCTCCTTGAGGCGCGGATCGACCATGGCGTTCCCGCCATACTTGATCACGAAGGTCTTGCCTTGGAACTTCCGGATATAGGGCAATGCCTCCATAAGGAGGCCAACAGAGGCGGCAACAGAGGGCACGTCGTTCTCCGGCTAGGGTCGGCACCCAAAGTACCCGATTTCCCCTCCGAAGTCAGCCTCTCCGGCACTTTTGAGGGTGGCACGGCCACAAGCCAAGGCAGCGGCGCCTAAGATCCTCCGGGAGGGCCTTGGGCGCCAATGCCTCGGTCCGAACAAAAGGGCCCCGGAGAGGGGCCCTGTAAGCGCCGCCGGACCACTTTAGGATACGGTGATCTTCTTCGGCTTTACCTCTTCTGCCTTCGGCAAGGTGAGCTCGAGAACACCGTCCTTGTAATTCGCAGCCACCTGCTTTTCATTGATGTGGGAGCCCAAGCGTACGCTCCGGGACAACTTACCATAGCTCCGCTCTTCACGGATGACCCGGT
>JAJYPQ010000059.1 GCA_021795255.1 Pseudomonadota bacterium | reverse complement strand
CATGCTGACGTTCACGCTCAATCAAAGACAGCATGTGGGCATGGAGGGAAAACGGGGATTGGGCGAGCTTGTGCAGGCGGATCACCGTGCCAAGGCTTGTGAGCTGCAAAAACACGTGATTTACGTCCTCACCGATCTCCGGGTCGCAGGTCAACAGGCCATAATCTGTGTAGGTTTTAGCGGTCCGCAAATGTTAATTTCCGGTACCCAGATGGACATAACGACGAAGCCCGGCGCTTTCCCGGCGGACCACCAAGGCCATTTTGGCGTGAGTTTTAAATCCGACGACCCCGTAAAGAACATGGGCGCCTGCCTCTTGGAGGCGGGTGGCTAGAGCAATATTATCGGCCTCATCGAACCGTGCCCGCAGTTCGATCACGACCGTGACCTCTTTGCCGGCGTGGGCGGCTTGGACTAGGGCGTCGACTATGACCGAGTCCGGACCGGTTCGGTACATTGTCTGTTTGATGGCGAGTACCCGCGGATCGACGGCTGCTTGTTGAACGAATTCGGCGACCGGCAGGAAGGACTCAAAGGGGTGGTGTAAGAGTGTGTCGCTGCGCCGAATCGCGGCAAAGATATCGGGGCTCTGGCTAATGTGCCGTGGAACCCCGGGCACAAAGGCCCCATATTTCAAATCTGGCCGGTCGACAGGCTCGTAGATCTCCCCGAGGCGGTTCAGGTTGACAGGTCCGTTGACGGCGTATAAGTCCTCCGGGCCGAGACCGAATTGGCGCAGTAAGAAGTTGCTTGTGGTCTCGGGGCACTCCCGGGACACCTCAAGCCGAACGGCGTCGCCATAGCGCCGCGAGGCAATCTCTCCTTGGACTGCGCGGAGGATGTCGTCGACCTCCTCGTCTTCGATATAGAGATCGCTATTACGCGTTACGCGAAATTGATAGCAGCCCAGCACTTTCATGCCTGGGAACAAACGATCTACGTAGGCATGAATAACAGACGACAACAAAACGAATTGATGGACCGATCGGTTGGCGCTCGGCAGGGCAATGACCCGCGCCAAGGCCCGCGGCGCCTGAACAATGGCCATGCCGCTATGGCGGCCAAAGGCGTCTTGACCGTCTAATGGGACGATAAAGTTGAGACTCTTATTTAAGATGCGCGGAAAAGGATGCGCGGGATCGAGACCTAAGGGGCTCAGTATGGGCAGAAGCTCATTTTCGAAATGGCGCCGTAACCACGCGTCTTGGGCCTCGGTCCAGTTATCGCGTTTTATGATATGGATCTGGGCTTCGGCCAGCTCTGGAATAAGCCATTCATTTAAAATCCGGTACTGATCCTCGACGAGCACTAAGGCTTCCTGGCGCACCGCTTGTAGGGTTTCCCGCGCCGTCATGTCGTCCGGCGACAAGGCGGTGGCGACCAACTCGACGCGTTGCTGGAGACCGGCTACCCGGACCTCGAAGAATTCGTCCAGGTTTGTGCTCGAAATGCACAGAAACCGCAAGCGCTCGAGAAGCGGTAAGGTTTGGTCCTTGGCCTGTTCGAGCACCCGACGATTAAACGCAAGCAGGCTCAGTTCGCGATTGATATAGAGCGCAGGCCCCTTTAGGTCGGTCGGCGTCATACGCGACACTGAGGCGCTAGCGTGTTTCCCAACGCCACACGTCCTCCTCAATAAGTCCCATGGCTGATATGATACGGTAGTAAGGAAGGGGAATCCTAACACGGTCTCTCTGGCAGGGCGCGGCGGAATCGCTAGCCCCCAAAGGCCGCGGCCTCAGACCCTCGTTTTTTGACCGGAAGGGATATGCGCCACAAAGACCAAACGATTGCCTGGCGCACGCGGCTGATGGGGCGCCCGCTCGCGAGCCTCTCCTGCCTGCATTTTCTGAACGATGGTGCCGCGAACTTCCTTCCGGGTTTGTTACCACTGATCCTAGTGACCCTCCATGAGTCCGCGGGCCTAGCGGGCCTCCTTATGGCCGCGCTTTTGATGGGGCAGGCGCTGCAACCGTTTTTTGGTTTGTGGGCCGACCGGCTCGGTGGGCGCGCGCTTGTGGTGGCAGGATTTCTCGGAACCGCTCTGGGAATGGGGCTCGTGGGCTTGTCGACCCACTTCGCCCTTCTGCTTTTGGCGCTTGCCCTCATCGGTATCTCCAATGCGGCGTTTCATCCTCAGGCCCTGGCTATGGCTCGCAGCTTTGAGCGGAACGAGACCAAAGGCCATGCGATTTCGGTGTTTTTGGTGGGTGGCGAGTTGGGGCGCGGCTTGTCGCCCTGGCTTGTGACATTGCTGGTGGCCGGCATCGGAATGCCTCATCTGTGGATCCTTTCAGCCCTGAGTATAGTGAGTCTACTGATCGCTTTTCCGTCCATCCCGAGGCTTCCCTCGCGCTCAGCGCATGCCAAGCCTTTGACTCTGCGTAGCAAGGGCGCCCATCTCTCGGCACTCATAGGCTTTGCGGGTTTGAGGTCGACTGTCACCTACGCCGTCATCACCTTTTTGCCGCTTTTGTGGTCCGCCGATGGGGGATCGGAGCGAAACGGGGCCTTGTTGATTGCGGCGGTGATCGTCTCTGGGATTCTCGGGAACGTGGGCGGTCCGCGGCTCGCCGCGCGCATAGGCCGGCAACGTGTGCTTTTTTATGCCCTTTTGGCGACCGGCGCTCTTTTGAGTCTCGTGTTGTTATTGCCGTGGGGCGTGGATTGGATCCTGCTCGTCGTTTTGGGTGTAGCCCTTTTTGTGCCGATCGCCCTGACCGTGACGATTGGCCAGGATCTCTTTCCCGAAAACCGCAGCTTGGGCGCAGGTCTTGCCTTGGGGAGCGCGAATGGCCTGGGGGCCGTGGCTATGGTGGCCCTGGGCGCGGTGGCGGGGGCTTATGGTTTGCGATTCACCTTAGCCTGCGTGGCAGCCCTCGCGGTCTGTGCTGCCTGGCTTGCGAAGACCTTACCTGATACGAATCCCGCATCCCCGGCCTAAGCCGCTCGCCAGCACGGGCGTAATCGGCTTAGGGGTCTGTTGACAGAGGCGAGCCACGGCGCAATGATGAACTCATAGAACGCGAGTCGCAAAGGAGCTTATGGTGCTACAAGGAACGCAGGGACGTTTTTGGCATAAGGTTGCCTTACTCGGGGCGATTTTGGTCCCGGTCACGGTATCTGCCGCTGTGAAAGCCCCTCAGGCGACGGCCCTCTTTAAGGAGGTCCGGGCCCTCGAGAACCGGGGGGCCTTACTTCCGGGGAGTCATCTGTGGATGTACGGATCGCGGATGGTCGATTACTACACCATCGATCGGGCAAACGCCATCGCGGTGACAGTGGCTGCGCACGGTGTAGAGCACGTCCAACGTTTTCCGGCAGGGAGCCTCTATATTAAGGAAAACTTTGATGATCATAAGGTTTTGAAGACCGTTACCGCGATGCTGAAGGTGCCGGGTTACGACGCGGCGGATCGTAATTGGCTTATGGCGGCTTACGCACCGAACGGTCGGGTGATAGCCTACGGCCGGGTCCAAAGCTGCATCTCGTGCCATGCCCAAGCGCGCGCTACAGACTTTACCTTTCCACCGCTTACCCGGCTCCCGATAAGCACCGTGCAGACGTTTTTCCCACACCAGGCCATTTCGCCAAAATATCGGGCCTTGCTCGTGGCTCACAAGACCCCCTAGCAGGTCGCGGGTGCGTATGCCTGTGCTCGGCCGGTCCGCAGAGGTGCGCGGGCCCCGAGAGCCCTGCGAGATACCCCAGTCGCCCTTCGCGTCCTTAAAGCTTCGCGCCTCCGGGGCGCCGCTTTGATCGTGACCAGGGCCGGGACCAGAGCCTCAGGGTGACCGCCGAGGCTGACTCCGAAAGCCACGGTTTTATGAAAAAGGGATCGTTTTTAGGCGCCCGTTTCGGTATCCTGCGATGATTTTGAGGGGGCTTCGTGGAAGAGCAGGGGAGTATTGAGCAGACGCTTCGCGAGCTTCGCGAGCGCACGGCTACGCTTCGGGGGTACCTTTGACCTTGAGGCCAAAGAAGAACGCCTGGTCGAGGTCGAACGCGAGTTGCTTGATGAACGCGTCTGGTCGGATCGGACCCGCGCCCAGGATCTGGGGCGCGAGCGAGTACGACTAGCCGAGGTTGTAGGCTCCATCCGCGGCCTTGAAGGCCGCCTTTCCGAGGCTCAAGAGCTCTTTACCTTGGCGCGCGTCGAAGACGATGTCGGGCTTTTGGGTGCTGTGCAGGTGGATGTTCAGGTCCTCAAAGAACGCCTCGAGGATCTCGAGTTTCAACGCATGTTCCCAGGCGAGATGGACCGCGCCAATACCTTTTTGGACATCCAGGCAGGCTCCGGGGGCACCGAGGCACAGGATTGGGCCGAGATGCTCTTACGTATGTATCTTCGCTACGGCGAACGGCGCGGTTTTGTGACAGAACTCGTCGAGGTGTCGCCAGGCGAAGTGGCAGGAATCAAGAGCGCTACCGTCAAGTACATGGGGCCCTATGCCTTCGGGTACCTGCGCACCGAGACCGGCGTCCACAGGCTGGTCCGCAAGTCGCCGTTTGATGCTGGCAATAGACGTCACACATCCTTTGCGTCGGTCTTTGTTTATCCCGAGATCGACGACAACATCGAAGTAGAGATCAATCCGGCCGATCTCCGAATTGATACCTATCGCGCGAGTGGGGCCGGTGGTCAGCACGTAAACCGCACGGACTCAGCTATTCGTATTACTCATGCGCCAAGCGGCATCGTCGTCCAATGCCAAACGGACCGGTCGCAGCATAAAAACCGATCATCGGCCATGAAGATGCTGAAGGCCCGGCTTTATGAGGCCGAGATGCAAAAAAAGCGCGAGGCCCAACAGCGCCTCGAGGAGAGTAAATCGGACATCGGATGGGGGAGTCAGATTCGCTCCTACGTGTTGGATCAGTCGCGAATCAAGGATTTGCGGACCGGTATCGAGACCGCTAACACCCAAGCCGTACTCGACGGCGATTTGGATCGGTTCATTGAGGCAAGCTTAAAGAGCGGACTCTAACGAGGATGAAGGCGTGATAGAAGGGCAAGACGAAGACAGCCAGATTGACGGCGAAGACACCGAAAGTCGTCACATTGCGAAGCGGCGCGAGAAGCTCGCCGCATGGCGCGCACAAGGACAGGCCTTTCCGAACGACTTTAGACCCAATGCGCGAGCGCTGGATCTGCGCGCCAAATACGACGAGGGGTCCGAACAGGATTTTGCAGAGGCCGGTGACCTTAAGCTGGCAGGCCGTCTCATGAGTAAGCGCATCATGGGCCGGGCCAGTTTTTGCCATATTCAAGACGCGAGCGGACGTATGCAGGTTTTCGTTGAACGCGAGGCCCTCGGCGCCACCTATGAGCTTTTTAAGCACTGGGATATCGGCGACATCATAGCGGTGGAAGGCCGACTCTTTCGGACCAAGACTGGCGAGCTGAGTGTTCGTGTCTCGACCATGCAACTCTTAACAAAGGGGCTAAGGCCTCTGCCGGAAAAATTCCATGGCCTGACGGACCAGGAGATTCGCTATCGAAAGCGCTACCTCGATCTCATCATGAGTCCGGCGACGCGTACGCTTTTTCAGCGCCGCGAACAGATCATTGCCTATATCCGAGAGTTCCTGCGCGCGCGTGGCTTCAACGAGGTCGAGACCCCCATGATGCAACCGCTCGCGGGCGGGGCTGCCGCACGTCCTTTTGTCACCCATCACAACGCCCTCGATATACCGCTTTTTTTGCGGATCGCGCCCGAGTTGTATTTGAAGCGGCTTATCGTAGGGGGCTTTGAGCGCGTATTTGAAATCAACCGAAACTTTCGGAACGAAGGTCTGAGTACCCGCCATAACCCAGAATTCACTATGGTGGAGTTTTATCAGGCCTATGCGGATTATCGCGAACTCATGGATTTAACCGAGGTTTTGCTGCGCGGTTTATGCCAAGACGTCCTGGGGTCCACAAAGCTTACCTACCAAGGCCAAACCTATGATTTCGGCCGGCCGTTTGCGCGCTTAAGCGTAGAAGAGGCGATCCGGCACTACCATCCCGAGGCCCAATTCGATCTACGGGATATAGGTGCGTTACGCTCCTTTTTGCAGGCACAAGGCCTCCCCGTAGAGGCTGGGCTTGAAGCCGGTGGTTTGCAGATGGTCGTCTTTGAGAAGACCGTTGAGGCTAGGCTCGGTGAACCTACCTTTATTACCGCCTATCCCGCCGAGGTGTCGCCCCTGGCGCGCCGCAGTGACGCCGACCCGTTTGTCACGGACCGCTTTGAGTTTTTCGTGGGTGGGCGGGAAATCGCGAATGGGTTTTCGGAATTGAATGACCCGGAGGACCAGGCGCAACGGTTTCAGAGGCAAGTGGCGCGGCGCGGGGAAGGGGACGACGAGGCCATGCACTACGATGCCGATTATGTCGAGGCCTTAGAGTATGGGATGCCCCCCACGGCTGGAGAGGGCATCGGGATTGACAGGCTTGTTATGCTTCTGACCGATGCGCCAAGTATTCGCGACGTGATCTTATTTCCGCAGATGCGCCCGCAAGGATCATGAACGATGAGCCAATCGTTTTTCTCATGGGGCCCACTGGAGCCGGTAAGACCGCGACCGTCTTTACATTGGCAGCACTTCTTCCGATCGACGTCATAAGCGTCGATGCCGCCCAGATCTACCGGGGGCTCGATATTGGCACGGCCAAGCCAAGCTTAGCCGAACGTAGGCGACTTCCTCATAAATTGATTGATATCCGCAGCGTCGCAGACACGTACTCGGCGTCCACTTTTTGTCGGGACGCCCGCTTAGCTATCGAAGAGACCCTACGACGTCGGCGTCTGCCAGTACTCGTAGGGGGTAGTAGTTTCTATTTCCGGGCTTTGGAATATGGGCTGCCGGACACGCCTCCGGCACACCCTGCTGTGCGGGCTGAGCTTAGCGCCCGCATCGAACGAGAAGGCCTCGCTACCCTCTACCGTGAGCTTGAGGGGCGCGATCCGCGGCGGGCGGCGAGTATTGCGCCGACAGACCCCCAGCGGATCATGCGGGCCCTGGAGGTCGCTATGGCGGTGGGGACGGTACCACCAGCCCCGACTGCGGTTAGCCTCCCAAATCCAGTCATCAAGTTTGCGCTAAGCCCCGGAGATCGTGCTGACCTTCATCATCGGATCGCGCTGCGTTTCAAACGGATGCTGGCACGCGGCTTGATCGATGAAGGTGCGTGGCTCTATTCCCAGCGGCTGGCGCCCGCCTCCCCGGCATTGCGCCTCGTGGGTTACCGGCAGGTCGGAGAATACCTGCGCGGCAAAATCCAGTATAATGACCTCCTTGAGCAAGGGATCGCGGCAACAAGGCAGCTTGCGAAACGCCAATTGACGTGGTTACGGGCGGATCCGGCCGTGGAATGGTTGGATAGCGGCAGTACTGTGTCTGCGGAAACTTGTGCAAAGGCCATACAAGAGTCGATCAACAAAAAACGAAACGATCCATCTGGGGTTAACTGTGTATCCCAGTCATAGCAATATAAGAACAGGAGAACTGTCATGAGTCAGCATAGAGGGCAGGCTTTACAAGACCCTTACTTGAATGTTCTACGTAAAGAACATGTACCAGTTTCCATTTTTTTGGTGAACGGCATTAAGTTACAGGGGCAGATCGAATCGTTCGATCAGTTTGTGGTGTTGCTGAAGAATACCGTAAGCCAGATGATCTATAAGCACGCTATTTCGACGGTCGTGCCCAGCCGACCGGTTAAGTTCGTCTTCGATATGGATGAAGTCGAAAAAGGGGTCGGCAACGAGTAATTCGGTGGCTGTCGAAGGTCGCGAGCGTGCGATTCTTGTCCATCTTCGGCTTGCGAACGCGGACGAACAGGAGGATCTCGAGGAACTGAGGCTTCTGGCGCTCTCGGCTGGCGCCGAAATCGTCGGTGTCGTCGAAGGGGTCCGCAGTCATCCCGATAGCGCGACCTACGTTGGTTCTGGTAAAGCAGAGGAGATCCGGGAGCTCGTCACGGCGACCAGCGCCGAGGTCGTTTTGGTCAATGGCGCCTTGTCGCCGGGCCAGGAGCGCAACCTCGAAAAGGCGATCGCCGCCCGAGTGCTCGATAGAACCGGGCTCATATTGGACATCTTTGCCCAACGCGCTCGCTCCCACGAAGGTAAGCTGCAGGTCCAGCTGGCCCAGCTTGAGCATCTCGCGACCCGGCTCGTGCGCGGTTGGACGCATCTTGAGCGTCAAAAGGGCGGCATAGGGCTACGGGGCCCTGGCGAAACCCAGCTTGAGAGCGATCGTCGCATGATAGGCGAACGCATTCGGATGCTACACAAACGCCTTGATAAGGTGCATAAGCAGCGCGTCGAGCGGCGTCGCGCTCGGTCGCGATCGGTGGTGCCCACTGTCTCGTTAGTCGGTTACACCAACGCCGGAAAATCCTCCTTGTTCAACGCCTTGACGGGTGCCGGCGTCTACGCGGCCGACCGCCTATTTGCGACACTCGATCCAACCATGCGACGGGTCGAGCTTCCTGGCCAGCAAGCCATGATCTTGGCCGACACCGTCGGCTTTATTCGTCATTTGCCGCATGGGCTAGTCGCGGCCTTCCGCTCCACGCTTGAGGAGGTGCGGTTCGCGGACCTTTTGGTGCACGTAGTCGACGCAAGCCATCTTGAACACCAAGCCTATAAGGAACAGGTCGAGCGGGTCTTGAGCGAGATCGGAGCCGACACGGTTCCGCGGCTGACCGTCATGAATAAGATTGACGCAAAAAACGAGCTACCACGCGTTGAGCGCGACAGTTTTGGGGAGAAGAGCCGAGTATTCGTCTCGGCCAAGACTGGCGCTGGATTGGAGCTATTGAGGGAGGTTCTCGGGGAACGCTTGGCGCCGCATAAGGTGCGCGCTGCCGTCCGTCTTCCCATTGATGCCGGGCGGGTCAGATCGCGACTCTATTCCGAAGGCAGCGTCTTGTCCGAAGAGGTCGAGGGCCGCGACCTGGTACTGACGATGGAGCTCTCGCGCGAACAATGTCGCTGGCTTGCAGAGGAGTTGGGGGTCGAAGCGACCTTTGATCTTCCTACACCCTCTACACTCACTTCCTCCTTCTAGGGCGTCAGGCGCCTGACTCGCGATCCTGATATAAACCAGGAGGTGGGCTTTAGTCGCCGTGTCGACCGTGTTTATTGACGGCCTGCGCACTACCCCACTCTGTCATGGACTGTACGCGTACCCCCACCCACCAATAATCCCCCACGCTATCTTGGCTGTGGCCGCCGATCAGTTCATGACCATCGCTTAAGCGGACGCGATCCATATAGTTCTCGGCCTCATTCCGGCGCCTGAAAATAGACCAATTGACGGCGTTTTCGAGCGGCTCCATGCTGGGTACTTCTCGATTATTCTCCAGGATCTCGTAGCCCATCAGACGAACCTCCGGCATAGCATTTGTGGCGTACTTTCACGTCAAGTCTAGCAGATTCGGGATGGTTTTCACCCCCACCTACGTTAGGGGGATAACTGTCGGCGCGCGGGACGGTGGCCCACGACTGTCGAGACCGGGAGGGCCATGATCCAATCCCAGGAATTGGCGAGATAGATCGTACCGCCCACAATAACCGGGTTGACGATTCCAAACCGGCCGCCCAGATATTTCTCTCCTAGTAAGCGGCCGGTTTTAGGATTGAGCACAAAAATCCTCGGACCGGTTGCGATAAAAAGCCTACCTTGATAATAGGTGGCCGGACCTCTTCCGGCGCCAGCGGCACCGGCCTTGGGGATACGCCACGTCCACAGCAGTTTACCGCTATGCAATGCGTAGGCTTTATAGACGCTATTCACGGGTGATCCCACGTAGACTACGTCATGGTGGATCATGGGCACTCCGCCTTTGAAGGCGGGGGGCTTCGGACCAAGTCCCATCGTATGCGTCCAGAGAACATGGCCGTCTTCAGCATTATAGGCGCGCACGATCGTGTTCATGGTGGTGCGTCCGCCATGAGACGGGACGTTAGCCACGGCATCCATGACAACAACTCCGTGCGCTACAGCCGGTGACACGTCGCCAAGCCCCGGTTTTGTGGCATGCGGTATGGTGCCCCGCCAGACGATATGGCCGTTATCGGCGGAGAGGCAGTACACATAGGGAATGACAGAGAGGGCGACGTACACGTGCCCGTGGTAGACCGCGGGGTCCGACATGTTGGCAATACCGCCGGCTCGTTTAATCCATATCTGCCGCCCGGTTGTCGCATTGATGGCGTAGATGTCGCCCGAACCCGTATCGATAAAAAGGCGGTTCTTGCTGATCGCCGGAGTAGGCATCGTGGCGCCCATTGTCCCGAAGTGCCAGAGCAACTTGCCGGTGGTTTTGTCGAGGGCGTATATCCCGTTGAAACTGACGCCGGCGCCGCGCGCCGCTGTTTTGCGAGAGTAACGCTGCACATTAGAAAAATTAAACCCCACATTCCCCACCGAAAGATAGACGATGTGGCCCACAACCAGCGGGTCGCCCATAAAGGTATTGCCCACAGGACTTGTTCGCCAGATGAGCTTGCCAGTTTGGGCGTTGAGGGCATAGGCAAACTGATCATCA
Organism: Pseudomonadota bacterium; assembly: GCA_021795255.1. Next base: position 3,604 of record JAJYPQ010000059.1, on the reverse strand, counting down.
CTCTCGGCATAGATGACGCCGCCTACAGCCGATACCCCAAGCGCGTTGCCGTAGAATTGGGTCATCGTGGCAAGCGCCAAGCGTTCCCCATAGACCTTGGCTCCGAATGGTTCGCGCCGCGACAGCGGCCAAGCGCGGGCCTCCGCGTAACGCCAACTGACCCCATTTTTAAGCCAAGCAGCGGCCATGGGACTGACGGGAAAGGCGGCATTATGACGGGGGTTGGCGTAAGCGTGCGTCCAAGAAGACGGAAACCCTGTCTCGTTTGCGGCAGCGGGCTGATTGCGCGGGTAATAGACGCGCGCATAAGGCCCATGGGGTGATCGGGGAACAATCTCCGCGCTCAACGGGGAAGAGGGCAGTAATACACACGAACTAATAAGGCCTAAGGCCAAGAGGGTAGCGCGGGGCATAAGGTGTCCTCCTTGACAGCCCGTACAGTAACGCATGGGAAGGGTCTAGCGTACGGGACAAAAGCCGGGGCCGACTCGCCGAGCAATGGCGGCGTGTTGTTGGCTCGGATTCACTCTTTCAGAAGAGGCGTGCTCATGTGACCTGGCTTAGCCCCCGGGAGCCGGCCGAGGGGCTTCCCATAAGCCCCCACTTTTTTTCTACGCACTCCCCACGACCGTCACATTGCGTCATATCGGTGTAAGTCGGCATACCCGAACTCCCCTCGGTGTGAGCAGCGCTTGTGCTCGGCAGAGCGGAAGAACCGTTCGCTTCATCCACCCGGCGCTGGAAGGCGACGACAGGCTTGTAGAACATATGAGCAAACTTCGACCAGAATACGGGACCAAAAAGCACGGTGGTAAAGAAGATGTAGATCGCAAAGAGTACCAGGCTCACGGTATCGGAGTGTGTCGCCTGGAATCCATGCCATAGCAGGCCAAACGCCGCACTTCCGATAAGCGAAAGGACAAAGAGGTCAGATCTCCCGGCATGGAAGGGCGAATCGCCGTCGTACACGACATTCACCCGCAGGAAGAAGAAAAACCCATAGGCCCCCACAAGAATCAAGAGCGCGCCGAGATCCCATAGGGCGGGTAGAAGGGGAGGGGTGTACGTTGTGTTCGAGTACGCAAAGACCATCACGGCCGTTGTGAACACATACAGGAGGAATCCGTACAACATCAGGAGATGAGAGGCTCGTCGCTGCCATTTACAGAACTCACCGGATACGGCGGCCTCAACCACGGTTCTGGCGACGAGAGACGTTGTCTCCGCACTGCTGAGCTGCCGTTTGGCGGCACTCGCGGATTGCCTTCTTCGCTGAGGAAAAAGCCGACTACTGCCTTTGGTAGGTCTCTAACAGCGTGCCGACAGGAACTATGACTAGCATAAGCACGACGTAGACTTGCATAAAAATGGCGGGTAAAAAGCGCGTAAGATCCGCGAAGGGGTTGTTGGTGAACACGGTGCCACCTCTCACATCGTCTGCCAGGACCCTATCACGGGCTCACGCAGAGGGTGATCTGTCTTAAAGGCTCAATCGGTTAAATGGGGCGGGGGCAATTGAGCAGAACCGCCTATGCGCTGAGCGCGTCAGAAGGAATGGCGGCGATAACTGCGGTGGCCCATCTTAGGGCTCGCGCCTATGCGCCAACAGGAGTCTAGGGCATTGCTTGAAAGAGAATAGGACGATAAGTTGATAAGAGCCCGGCCGGTCAATTTTCTCAGGAACAGAGGCTCAGTCTCCGCAAAAACCCGGATGTATGGCTGCGTTCTTTACTCTTTCGCCCCTGCGAAGTGAAGGTTTGGCAGTTAGCGCGGGAATAATGGCGGGTTTCTGTCGGATTGGGACTCCGTCCCATTGTCCGCAACCCCTTCCCGCACACCCTCCCGGGCGCACAGCTCAATCGCCGCAAAAAGGCCGTCCGGTACGCGCCCGGCAAACTGTTTGCGTCGGTTCTGCGAGATTCGCCCTTGTTGATCAAGGCACGACACGACCAGCGTCGCGAGGTCGCTCCCGCGCACGTCGAAGCGGGCCCCCACGGATTGGATGATCCGGTCATAGCGGCTGAGAAAATCCGTCTCTTGGCGCAGTTCCGTCTCCAGGGCTTGTTCGGCCATGCGATAGCCAAACGCGACACACTCCGTGGCATCCCAATAGCGGTAGAGCCCAGGATGCCCCTGAAAGGTCATCTCGTACTGGTCTGCGTCTATCCAGAGCACGGACCATCGCTCCCGGAGCGGACGCGAGTAGGCCTGGAGCACGGCAAGATAGTCGCTCTCATGCTTTTTCATTGCAACGGACACCGGCAGGAGCCACCCGTCCGCGAGTCGCCCCGACCGGCACAGCGCCTGGTGGAACGCAAACCGTGACAGGCGCCCATTGCCATCCAGGAAGGGGTGGAGAAACACGAACCCGAATGATGCGATCGATGCCGCGACCAGGGGGTCGATGGCCGTAGGGGCGCTCTGGACAAAGGCGACCCACTCGGCCATCAGATCCGGCAGCAGATCGGGCGGGGGCGGGAGGTAGGTAATGGCGGCAGCGCCGCGCAGGGGTCCCCGTAACCAGTTTTGCTCGGTCCGGTAGGCCACAGCCCGGTCCAGGGGATTCGTGAGAACGCTGCTCTGCAGTTCGGCGAGGACCGCCTCGGATAACGGACGTGGATCGTGCGCTTGGCGCAGGAGGCGCGCGAAGGCGCGCGCCTTGTCTTCGCTTACGGCTTCATGCTCAATGGCGAACGAGGACTCTGTCTCATGCAGGTATGCCCAGGTCAGCGCCCGTTCCCGCAAGGTTGGGTTCAGCGCAATGGCAAACGCTCGGGTGCGCCCGAGCAGGTCGGAATTCAGGGCGGCCTCGATGGCCGGCGTTCGCTCCACGGTGGCGCAATAGCGGAGCGATCCCAGGCCATTGAACTGCACCCGCCACCGCGCTGCGCGCGGCCCAATCCTTGTCACATAGCGTTTCGGATCGAACACCGGGGCAGTCGGCCCTCCGATCGTGGGCAGATCGTCCAGAGACCGTCCCGTAAACTGTTCCCACAGAAAACAGGCGATCCGGATATAGGCTCCGGTCGGTGCGCGGCGCAAGGCGGACTGAAGGGCTCCCGGATCCAGATGGGGGAGCGCTTCGGCCAAAATTTGCAGATTCGTGCCCTCGTGTTTTAGAGCGAATAACAGGTGGTCTAGGGGGTCGTCCGTAGAGGGGGCCACCGAGCGCGGAACCGCGAGGCCGTCGGCCTTCCGCTCCACCCGGGTCACGGGCTTCACGCACGCCGGATACGGTGGCCGAAAGGCGGTTAACCGGAAGGTGTCGCGGAGAAAGCTATATCCCAGAGCGGTCGCCATGATTTTGTGATCAGATCGAAGATTTTTTGTATTTTACGCGATTCTCCACGTTTTTTCTATTGAGACCTGAATTGACTGCAAGATTCCGTCAAAGTCGCGCCGCTCAGCGCAGCGCCTCGCTCACCGAATGCCTGAGGCGAGCCCAGTCAATGAGGTAGGTCGCCAGAAACGGCTGGGAGGACCGTTTTTGGGGAGAGTTTCTACCGAAGGGGCGATAGAAAGGTGAACGCCTACGGCGAGGTGACATTGCACTGTCCTCATCCTTCGAGCTTTAATGAGTCCTACAGACGCAGCATCGCCGGAG
>JAJYPQ010000530.1 GCA_021795255.1 Pseudomonadota bacterium | reverse complement strand
GCTTTCATATCCTTTGGCCTCCGGTCACTATAGGACTATCCGTTGCCCTGTTTGTTCTTGAGGCGCTCTGGCTCAAGACAGGCAAGGTATTCTATTACCGTCAAGTCCGCTTTTGGAGCCGGCTCTTTTTGCTCAATTTTGCCGTGGGCGTAGTGTCCGGTATCCCCATGGAGTTCGCGTTCGGGGACAATTGGGCACCCTTATCCCGATTCGGCGGCGGCTTTCTTGGTAACCTTCTCGGGTTTGAGGCTGTGCTCGCGTTTATGCTCGAAGCGGCGTTTCTGGGGCTTATGGTTTTCGGGTGGGGGGTCGTTGGCCGCCGCATGCATCTCCTTGCTACTGGCATGGTCATGTTCGGAAGCATTTTGTCGGCATTTTGGATCATGGCCGCCAATTCCTGGATGCAAACGCCGGCCGGAGTCCGCCTGCTCCATCACCACCTCATCATCACAAGCTACTTTAAAGCCATATTTAATCCCGATCTTCCCTATGGCTTTTTTCACATGGTGATTGCGTGCCTCATCATGGGGGCTACCGTACTCGGCGGGATCAGCGCCTGGTACGTCAGGAACCGCCGCTTCACTGATTTTTTCCTGCCGAGTCTCAAATACGCGGCGGTCGCTCTTGCGATCTTGGGGCCTCTCCAGATCTTTGTCGGGGATAGTGCGGGCCTTCATCTTGCGGACACGCAGCCGGCCAAGCTCGCGGCCATGGAAGGCCGTTGGCGGACGAATCCGCCTGGGCGCGTCGCCTCCTGGGTGGCGCTCTGCTGGCCTGATCCGGCCCGCCAGGACAACGCCTGGTCTTTGAAGATCCCTCGGATCGGGGGTCTTATTATCACCCACCATTATCGGGGCGGAATAAAGGGTCTGCAGGCCTTTCCTCGTCGCGATCAGCCCCCCGTTCTCATTCCTTTTTACGCCTTTCGCGCGATGGTGGTCTGTGGCTTCTTTCTAGCGGCGACTGCACTTTGGACGCTGGTTGTGTGGTATCGCAGCGGATTGACGCTCGCGCAAGCGCCTCTAAGCCGGCACCTTCTTGCCGCCTGGTATGGGATGCCGCTTGCAGCCTACCTTGCCATCGAGTGCGGATGGTTCACGCGCGAGGTTGGGCGACAGCCCTGGGTCATCTATGGGCTTTTGCGGACAAGCCAGGCTGTGAGCCACCTGCCATCCATTGCCCTGGTCTGGTCGTTGACGGGATTTTTTGTTTTTTATGCCACGATCGGAAGCGCCGCTTTGGTTTTTGCGCGACGCATCATCCTCTCCGGGCCGGATCTCGAAAGCCCCATCCCCGATCACACTGATGCGCCGATACTCGTGGCGCGCCGACGTTAGGAGGTCCTATGCTCCAGGCACCCAGCCCTAATCACGAACTTTTGGCCGGTATTTGGTTTGCAATTGAAGGCCTCTTTCTCATTTTTTACGTGGTGCTAGACGGATTCGATTTAGGAATCGGCGTACTCAGTCTTTTTATGCGCAAAGGTGTTCGCCCCCAGGTCATGATGAGCAGCATAAGCACTGTCTGGGACGCCAATGAGACGTGGATCGTGGTTCTCGGCGGAACGCTGTTCGGCGCGTTCCCGCTTGTCTACGCCTTACTCCTGCGAGCCCTCTATATTCCGGTGATCGCCATGCTGTTCGGTTTTATTTTCCGGGGTGTGTCCTTCGAATACTGGGAGCTGGCTCGCCGCAAGTCGGTTTGGATGTGGGCGTTCGGTCTTGGTAGCGCCGTGGTGGCTGTGAGCCAGGGCTACATCTTAGGGGGCCTTCTAGGTGGCATGAACGTCGTTCATGGCCACTTCCGGGGCGGCTTGTTCGCGTGGTTCACAGGCTTTGCCACGCTTGTGGCCCTGGGAGTTGTGGTTGGGTACGTCCTTCTGGGGACGACCTATCTCATTATGAAAACAGAAAATAAAGTTCAAGCGGTCCTTTTCCCCGCGGCGAAGGTGGCAGCGATCGTGCTGTTTATCGTAGCCGCCCTTATCACCCTTTTGACCCCACTGCGCTATGAGTGGGCCGCGCGCCGCTGGCTGACTGTCCCCGGTCTCTTCGAGTTCGGCCTGCTGCCCCTCGTCGCAAGCCTGTCTTTCTGGCGTTTGTTTAAGGCGTTAGGGCAACGCCGTCCTTATGCTCCATTCGCCTGGACGCTCGGTATTTTCTTGAGTTCATTCTTGGGTCTTGGGATAACGATCTACCCTTATATCGTCCCCGACACCTACACCGTTACCGCCGCCGCAACGGGCTCCGAGACGCTCATTTTTATGCTGGCCGTAGTCGGACTTTTTATTCCGATCATGATCGCCTACAACGCTTACCTTTATGTCACCTTTCGGGGCAAGACCGGTGCCGGTGGCTACCAGGGCCCTTAAGCGCTTTCCGCTATTTCGTCTTGAACGTTGCTTTTCGCGTACCAATGCGCACGAGTGAGCGGAAGACCCTCGAGTGAACGCGCGATCTGTAGGTGAAACACTACCAAATCGCCGATCGCAAAGGCCGCTTCGCAGGCCGCCAAATAGAACTCCCACATACGTGCGAACGGCTCGCCCCAGCGCCGGACGGCCTCAAAGCGCCGAGTCTGAAAGCGTCTTTGCCACTCTTGCAGCGTATAGCGGTAATGAAATTTCAATATCTCGACGTCAGCGACCTTAAGCCCCGCTTTCTCGATCACCGGCACGACCTCGGATAGGGCGGGGTTGTAGCCTCCCGGAAAGATGTGTTTGCGAATCCAGGGATTCGTATGTCCCGGAAGACCGGTCCGGCCGATGTGATGAATAAGCGCCAAGCCCTCGGGCACCAATCGTTTTTTGAGGTTCGTGAAAAAGTCTCCGTAATGGGGGACGCCGACATGTTCAAACATACCTACGCTCACGACCTTGTCGTAAAGCCCCTTGTGTTCGCGGTAGTCCTCCAAAAGAAAGCGCGCTCGCTGACTCAGGCCTTGTTCACGGGCGCGCGCGTTGGCGACCCGCAATTGTTCACGCGACAGGGTAAGCCCTGTTACCTCCACCTGCGCCTCGGAGGCCAGGTGCAAGGCAAGACCCCCCCAGCCACAACCGATATCGAGCACCCGATCGCCGGGCTTCAGCTCGAGTTTGCGGCGGATGAGCTCGCATTTGGCCCTTTGGGCCTCCTCGAGGCTGACATCGGGCCCTGTGAAGTAAGCGCAGGAATAATGTAGCTCGCGATCAAGAAAGAGCCGGAAAAGGTCCTCGTCCAGGTCATAGTGATGAGTGACATGGCGCCGGCTGAGGGCAACGGGGTTTGCCTGTTGAATC
>JAJYPQ010000529.1 GCA_021795255.1 Pseudomonadota bacterium | reverse complement strand
CCGCGGCGTGCCACTGGGCGCCGAGCCGATCGTGGATTTGTCCGACGAGCCGGTCCATAGGCCGAGCCGCCATAGCAGCAATACCTCGGTGGCGATCGGAGACCGCTTGTTTTTAAAAGGCTACCGACATATCCAAGAGGGGGTGAACCCCGAAGCGGAAATGGGCCGCTACCTATCCGAGGTGGTGCATTTCTCGCACACCGTACCGGTGCTTGGTACGCTCGAATACCAAGACGAGAGCGGACGGCGCATGACCCTCGCCTTGTTGCAGGCCTACGTAGACAATCAGGGCGACGGCTGGGGTTATGCCTTGAATTATCTCGAGAGCCACCTGGAGCTCTGTCTTACCGCGACAGCCGCCGACGCCATTGAGGGAGGAGAAGAGGCCCATGGCGGTTATCTTGCCCTTGTGCGGATATTGGGCAAAAGGACCGCCGAGCTCCATCGCAGCCTCGCTCGGACCATGGGGGACCCGGCATTCGATCCGGAACCCATAAGCCATACCGACAGCGAGAGTTGGCTTGCCCGCATCCGCAGCGAAATGGAGAGCACTTTCGACGCCCTGACCTCGCGGCGGTCGATCTTGCCTGAGGAGGCGCAGGGCGATATCGAGGCGGTCTTGGCCCTTCGGGCGGAACTCGCGGCGCGGCTCGCGAAGCCCCCGCGCCGGGACATCCAAGGACTCAAGACGCGGTATCACGGGGACTACCATTTAGGCCAGGTTCTGTTAAAGAACAACGATTTCGCGATAACGGACTTCGAGGGCGAGCCCAGCCGCCCGGTTTCCGTTCGCCGTCAAAAGCATACGCCGCTGCGCGATGTGGCCGGCATGCTTCGTTCTTTTAACTACGTTATGTATACGGCCTTGGATCACGTCGGAATGGGACGAGGAGAGCAGATGGCAGCGCTCTGGCCCCACGCGCGGGCCTGGGAGCGGGCGGTGTGCGAGGCGTTTTTAAGCTCCTACGCTTCGCAAACCCGTGGGGTAGGGCTTTGGGACGACTTTGCACATGCGCACGAGTGGTTACACCTCTTCGTGCTGGAGAAGGCGCTCTACGAGCTCCGCTACGAAATGGACAATAGACCGCAGTCGGTTTCGATTCCGCTTCGCGGCTTGGTGCAGTACGCGGATCCCGAATCCATAGCGACGGGTTCGCATGGGGTATAGATTTGGAGGTTGTATGGGTGTGTCCGGAAGGGCCCATGCCAGATGCGCACCCGTGGATGATTGATCTGGGCCATGTCCAGGAGGTAAGCGTTATGGGTATCGTAAATGCAACGCTCGCACCAGCGCAGCATCTCGTGAATCAATGGGAGGTATGGCTCCCACCGATTTTGCTCGCGATTGCGACTGTCTTGATTGGTTGGCTTGTCGCCAAGGTCTTGCGGTTCATGACGGTCAAGGCCCTGCGGGCCGTCAATTTCCACATCTTGACAGAGCGCGCGGGGCTTGATGGATTTTTGCGACAAGGCGGCGTGCAGACCGACACCGTCGGCGTTCTGGCATCGCTCGTCTCGGGTCTTGTGATCCTAGTCGCCCTGGTGTTGGCGCTCGACACCGTCGGGCTTACCTATGCGACTGGTATCGCCATGCGCGTAGCGCTCTTCATGCCGCGCCTCATTGTCGCTGTGGTGTTGCTGACGCTTGGCCTCTACTTTAGCCGTTTTGTTGCTAATACCGTGTCACTCTACTGTGCCGGGCTTGGCCTAGCCGACGCAGGTTTGCTGGGCCGGTTTGCCCAATCCGGCGTGATCGTCTTTCTGATCTTGTTGGTCTTAGACGAGTTGCACGTAGGACAAGGCATTATCCGAGATACCTTCCTCATCGTATTGGGTGGGGTCATGCTGGGCTTGGCGCTCGCGTTTGGCTTGGGCGGGCAAAAGTGGGCAGCGGGAATTTTGGAGCGCCAATGGCCACGGGACGTTTCACCATCTCCTCGTAAAACGGGGGGTTAAAGGACACTTCATGACCCAAAGCGATGACCGACTGCGGCCACCCTCCGCGCGTTTTGCGACCCGGTTTGCCGTATGGCCGGGACGGCCCTATCCCTTGGGCGCGACCTGGGATGGCGAGGGGGTGAATTTCGCGCTCTTCTCGGAGCATGCCCAAGGGGTCGAACTGTGTGTGTTCGACGAAGATGGCCGGGTGGAGATTGCCAGGATCCCGATGCGCTGGCAGACCGATCAAGTCTGGCATTGTTACCTCCCCGAGGGACGCCCCGGATGGCTATATGGGTATCGGGTTGCTGGCCCCTACGATCCCAAAAATGGCCACCGATTCAACGCCAACAAGCTCTTGCTTGATCCTTACGCCAAATCGATAGTCGGGGAGGTACGTTGGGGTAATAGCCATTTTAGCTACCGCGTCGGGCATAAGGCCGAAGACCTTTCGTTCGATCGGACAAACAACGCCGCGTTTATGCCCAAGTCTCAAGTCGTGGAGTCGGCCTTTAGCTGGGGCGACGATCGATTGCTGAGGACTCCGTGGCACGATACCGTCATCTACGAACTGCATGTGAAGGGCTTCACCTATCTACATCCGCTCGTGCCCCAAGCCTTGCGTGGGACATATGCCGGGTTGGGGTCCGCGCGCATCATCGAATACCTGAAGTCCCTGGGTATAACGGCGGTAGAGCTTATGCCGGTACACGCGTTCATAGACGATAGGCACTTGGTGGAGAAGGGGCTCAGGAACTACTGGGGTTACAACTCCATCGGATTTTTCGCGCCGGACGCCCGCTATTCGGCGACCGGGCAGGTGTCGGAATTCAAGACGATGGTGAAAAGTTTCCACTCAAACGGGATAGAGGTCATATTGGACGTCGTGTACAACCACACGGCCGAAGGAAACCACCTAGGCCCGAGCCTTTCGTTCAAAGGGATAGACAATAAGTCCTATTATCGGCTCATGCCGTCGACTCCCCGCTATTACATGGATTTCACGGGCTGCGGCAACACGCTCAATATGCAGCATCCCCGCGTTCTTCAGTTGATCATGGACTCCCTACGCTACTGGGTCCTGGAAATGCGTGTCGATGGATTCCGCTTCGACTTGGCGTCGACATTGGCGCGCGAATTGCACGACGTCAATCGCCTCTCGGCGTTCTTCGATATTATTCATCAGGACCCCGTCTTGTCCCAGGTGAAGCTCATCGCCGAACCGTGGGATCTCGGCGAGGGGGGTTATCAGGTCGGAAACTTCCCGGTCGGATGGACTGAGTGGAACGGAAAGTACAGAGACGTGGTTCGCGCCTATTGGAAGGGCGAGGGCGGAGTG